>JBAYPL010000259.1:0-3987 GCA_041677745.1 Kapaibacterium sp. (SeqCode) | reverse complement strand
CCAATCTCTGCATGTGTGGTATCCAAGACAGCCAATTCAGCTTCAGTATGGCTAACTAAGTGTTCTGCCGCATATTTCTTGATTTCCATAAATTGAGGAGTGAAATACTCGGCAATTATCAAAATACCAATATCGTGCATTAGTCCAGCAACGAAAGCTTCACCGGCAAGCTTATAACCGAGTTTTCTCGATAATAGTCGAGATGCAGAACCACAGAATAATCCATATTGCCAAAAATCCTTTATATTAAAAACTCTGGTTTTAACTCTTGAAAAGAATCGTTGAATTACTATGCTCAAAACAATTTCCTTCAAAGTGTTAAATCCCATAATAACAATAGCTAAGTCTATCGTGGAAATTTTCCTTGTATAGCCGTAGAAAGGAGAATTGGCAATCCTGAGCACTCGGGCAGTCAGGGATTGATCTTTCTCAATAATTTTTGCAAGACTTGCTGCACTTGATTTTGGATTATCCACGGCATTGAGAACTTCTGAAACTATGATTGGCATAGTAGGAAGATTTCTGATAGATTCGAGCTTAGAAATTATTGATTTATTAAACATGACCGTATCTGCCCATCATAATCTTCAATTCTTTTATTGCTTCACTGTGTATCTGTGAAATTCTGCTTTCGGATACACCTAGGACTTGACCGATTTCTTTGAAATTCAGACTTTCAAAATAATAAAGAGCCAACACACGCCGCTTATTCTCCTTGAGTTGATTTAATGCTTTAACTAACAAGGTCTGCTTCTCATCCTCAATTATATTGTCGAGAAAGTCTGCACTATCATCGGCAATCTCTTCCAAGAAATTTATTTCTTCATCATTTTCATTTATTGTCTTCAAGGAACTATCGGATAGTAATACTGAAGATTTTGCGTCAGATGCAGCTGTCAAGTAACTCCTGTATTGCTCATAACTTATGTTCAGATTGTTGAGAGCCTGAATTTCTGAAACACCTTTATCAATCTCGTTTGCTATCGAATCTGCGATTGATTTGAACTCTGTTGCTTTCTTTCTTGCAGTTCTTGACAACCAGTCCAACTTACGCATCTCATCTTGAATTTTACCCCTTACCCTTTTGACCGCATAAGATTCAAATTTAATCCCTCTTTCCGGGTCGTAACGTTCGATGGCTTCATTGAGTCCCAATATACCTATATTGACAAAATCCTGCTCTTCAAGAATAGTATTGACAGGAAGAATCATTTTACTAATGGAATATTTCACCAGGCTTAAATAATTAACAATCAAGGTCTGTTTTAATTCAACAGACCCGGACTCTTTAAACATCTTCCACAACTTATCAATATCATTAATATTTTCTGTCATATTTCTAATCAAGCTTGATTTATTCCGCTGTTAAGCACTTCTTCAAGGTATGCTTCCTCCTCACTGAGCTTCTTTTTGGATTGTTGTTTGACTCCGGAATTCTGCTTGTCGTCTCGGAAATTTTCCTTTTTATCCCGATTATTCTTTTCGATTGATGATAATTCTGATAATTCTCTTTTATATTTTTCCTGTTCGCTGAGATACCTGATGTTATTCTGATTTTCTATTGCTTTCCTCTGTTCTTTTTTGATTTGTTCAGACTTGAAGAAGAAATAAAGAATCATAGTAACACCGATACCTATAAAACAAATAGAGAAGGCAAAAAATGCAGTGAGCAATCCTGAAATCAGCTCGCTGCTTCCACTGAAATATGTAAAGATGAAAGACAACAATCCAATAATCAATGAAATACCGAACAGAGCCTTCGCCGGCGAACTCACAATTTTTTCAAGACGCTTTTGCTCTTCTTTCAAACGCTTTTGGTATTTTTTCTCTCTGTCGCCGGGCTTTTTACCGACTGATTCGGGTTTATTATTCTTAGAAGTCATATACAACTACCTTCATTTTCATTACTATTTACAGTATCAAGATTGTTAAAACGAAAATACTTCTTTTCAATTACATTTACTATATTTCTTATGGCGTTGGATGATTCGTCGAAATTATATTTATCAATCAGCAGTTCTTGTGACTGAATGGACAAGCGGATGTTACGACTATAAGGAATAAATCCGAGTAAATCGAGCTGAGTATTCAGGAATTTTCCGGTTGCCAGATTTAACTTTTGAGATACTTCGTCTGCGTCTTCCGAATCAATGACATTATTTACCAAAATAACAATGTTTTTAGATGGGGTAAAATTAATGAGTATCTTAATCAGACCGTAAGCATCGAGTAGTGAAGTCGGCTCATCGGTTATCATTATAACTATCAGGTCAGACATTAGGCAGAAGCTTATCAATTGTTCATTTAGTCCGGATTTTGTATCTATAAAAATATATTCATGTTTATCTGATGATTTCAATTCAGATAAAATGTCATCTAAATTAAGTACACTCTCCTCAAATTCACTTATTTCAAGTGGTGAATCAACGATCAAGCTTAAATTCTCTCGTACTCTGAACAAAGCTGATTCGGCATCTACTTTACCAGACATAACACTTGATAATCTTATCGGAGGCTCTACTCCGAAAATAATATGTTGATTGGGCAATCCATCTACGCTGTCAAATACGAGTACCGAAGAACCATTATCTGAAAGTGCTGCTGCCATGTTTGCAGTGATTACACTCTTCCCTACTCCACCTTTACCACTGCAAAAAGTTATGGTTTTTGTTTTTCTTTTATTTCCGAAGCTTTTACTTATCATTTCAATCTTTCAGAGAGAGTTTACCAAGAATAACTTTATCTGCCGGTTGAATATCTTCAGGAATTTTTACACCGTTTGCGATATATGAAATCGGAATTTTATATTCACGTATGATACTTAAAACTGATGCTATTGATTCTGATTCATCCGTTTTGGTTATTATCAGACTGTCAATGGCAACTGACTTCATCTTATCGAGAACTGACGCAGCATGAAGACCTGATACCGTTGCCGGTAATGTTAATATAATCATATCCGGCGATGCTGCCTTGATATAATCGTTTAATGATTTCAATTGCTCAGAATTTTTTTGTGAAAATCCTGTTGTGTCAATAAATATAAAATCTCTTTTATCTTTCTCATCGAGTATGTTTCTTAAATCTTCGGGGCTGTATGCCGCTCTAAAAGGAATTGAGGCTATTGTCGAAAATGTTTCGAGTTGCTCGCCGGCACCTACTTTGTAATTATCAGCCGAAACTATTAGATTTGAAGCATTAAAAACAAGCTTGGTTATTATTGCAAGTTTAACCAGAGTTGCCGTTTTTCCGCTGCCGGTAGTACCTACAAGCATTACTATTTTAGTCTTTCCGGTCTTTTGAAGAGGTTTTGAAATTTCAATGCCATCCAAAAGAATTTTTCGTGCTTCAAAGACTGCTTCATCATAATCATTGACAGCTCCGGCAACTGATATTCTGCTGACTATTCGGAGGGCTAATTCCTCATTGATGTCCACATTTCGTAATTTTTTATACAATTTTGATAAAGCTGAGCTCATGGATGCAGTATTTCTGAACTTGATACTATCACCAATTTCACTAATCATTTCCTTTAGATTGTCAATTTCCTGCAATATGATTTCATTTCCGTGCTGTGCTTGAGTTTTTGTCGTAAAACGATTAACTGCCGACTTAGTCTCTGTTATTTCGTTACCGAATTGTGGTTTAGACTTGAGACCGGCATCATCGAGTGCTGCCACTATCTCGATAAATTCTTCACCGTCAGAGTCTTTAAGCACCCTGTTTGAAAGTATGACGGCTTCTTCGCCAAGCTCTTCAATAACAAGTCGCTTACCTTCTTTTATGTCCTTCGCAGTAAATTTCTTTATCTTCATAGTTCTCACAAATCTTAGATTTATCTCAAAGTTTAATAGAAAAAACTATGCCAAGTTTCAGAAATTGTTAAATCTATTGAAATTTGATATATATAATGAACTTACAATGTGTTTATAACATTAGATACTATACTAATCAATGACGTCTGAATTAGTAAGATAATCACTTGTT
>JBAYPL010000258.1:0-4036 GCA_041677745.1 Kapaibacterium sp. (SeqCode) | reverse complement strand
ATTATTTGATAATTTGAAATAATTAATGAAAAAGTACCATCCCAATAATCCTTCGATTGAGGTACCCTCGATTGACGTGGACAAGGCAAGACCAAATTGTGCTGTAGTTGGCGTTTACGGTCATCCTAATGCTTCTATTTTGACCTACTATGCACTGCATGCTCTTCAGCATAGAGGGCAGGAAGCAAGCGGAATTACATCAATTTTTTATTGTGAAGAGAAAAAGCGTAAGAAGTTTGCATATAAAAGAGGAGCCGGATTGGTGCTTGATGTATTTTCAGAAGCCGGATTGTTGACCGATGTATTGAAAGGCGACATGGCTGTAGGTCATAACAGGTATTCCACTACCGGTTCGTCATCATCAGCAAACATCCAGCCTTTTAATATGATTTACAGTTCAGGCATATTGAGTCTTGCTCATAACGGAAATTTAACCAATACAAAAACCCTCCGTAAACAACTCATAGATGAAGGTTCAATATTTCAGACTACAACAGATTCTGAGTTATTCCTGCATTTGATTGCAAAGAGAAAGGAAAAAACAGAAATTGATAAAATTTGCTCTGCCTTACGAATGACAAAAGGTGCCTACTCTCTTGTAATACTGACTGACGACAAATTAATTGCAGCACGAGATCCTCATGGTGTAAGACCTTTGAGTATCGGCAGAATTAAAACAGACGATGGCTACGCATATATTGTCGCTTCGGAATCAGCAGCTTTTGATATCATTAGCGCCGAGTACGTACGCTCGGTTCAGCATAATGAAATTGTTGTTATTGATGAGGAAACCAAAAAAACAGGTAAGATTAAGAGTTATAAAATCGTTGAAAATACACCGGAAGCTCGACATTGCATTTTCGAATATATTTATTTCAGCAGACCGGATTCAAAAATATTTGGTCATTCTGTTGATAAAGTGAGAAGGAAATTAGGTAAAAATCTCGCTCAGGAAAGTCCCGTAGTTGATTCTGAGGATAAAATACGTGCGATACCCGTACCTGACAGCGGTAATACAGCAACAATCGGGTTCGCCAGAGTCAATTCAGCTGTTTCAAGTCCGACCCTGTTTGAATTAGGACTTATAAGAAGCCATTATGTCGGAAGAACATTCATCGCTCCCGGGCAAAACAACCGTGAATTCAAGGTAAAAGCAAAATTTAATACTGTTAAAGGTATTATTGAAAACAGGCCTGTTGTACTTGTTGATGATTCAATAGTAAGAGGAACGACATCTAAAGCCCTGGTTAAACTGGTCAGAGAAGCCAATCCCAAAAATCTCCACATGAGAATTACATCACCTCCGATAAAATTTCCCTGCTATTACGGTATGGATTTCCCGAGTGAAGAAGAGTTAATAGCAAATTATTACAAATCGGAAGATGAAATTGGTAAAGCAATAGGTGTTGATTCGCTGCATTATTTATCAACAGAAAAGCTCATGGAGTCTGTTCCGAAGGATCCCGGAATAGGCTATTGCACAGCATGCTTTACCGGCGATTACCCTATTGAAGTTGAAAGTCCATCAATAGAGGTCAGAACAAATGATTGACACCGGGAATACCGAAGTTCAATCTTCTCGAAGTAAAGGAAGTGACAATGAAGGTATTGCCATTGAGTATTTAATTAACAAAGGATATGAAATAATTAAAAGGAATTTCAAATTCGGCAGGACAGGTGAAATAGATATAATCGCCAAAATAAATGACGTATTGGTGTTTGTCGAAGTGAAATCACGAAAATCGTATGAGTTCGGTAGTCCATTAGAATCAGTTCCCCCAAGTAAAAGAAAATCAATTTATCACGCAGCTCAGGGATATTTATATATCAATAAAATTATAAATTCAGAATGTAGATTTGATTTCATTGGCATAGACCTTCGCTCATCAAAACCACAAATAAGCCATATTGAAAATGCTTTTTAATTTGAGTTATTCTAAAATATTTTTTAAATATATCCTTTTATAACAACTTGTAAAGACACGATTTGATATTTATAGAAAATAATACTGTTAAATTTTAAAATCAAGGAATTTTCATGAGTGTTTTGGTTAACAAAAAGACTAAGCTGGTTGTACAAGGTATCACCGGTACAGAAGGTACTTTTCACACGATGCAGATGATTGATTACGGAACAAAAGTCGTTGCTGGTGTAACTCCCGGCAAAGGTGGTCAAGTATATGAAGGTAAAGGCATTAATCTTTTCAAATTTCCAGTTCCGATTTACAATACTGTATCGGAAGCTGTTAAAGATACCGGTGCTGACACAAGTGTAATATTTGTTCCACCACCTTATGCTGCAGATGCGATCTTAGAAGCTATCTCTGCCGGCATAAAAGTAATAATCTGTATTACTGAGGGAATTCCTGTAAATGACATGATTTATGTTAAAGAAGCTTTGAAGAATTCAGACTCCGTATTGATAGGACCAAATTGTCCGGGCGTAATTACTCCCGGAGAAGCGAAGATAGGTATCATGCCCGGCTTCATTCATAAGAAAGGACATGTAGGTGTTATTTCACGAAGTGGAACTCTGACTTATGAAGCAGTAAAACAATTGACTGACCTCGGCTTAGGACAATCTACCTGTATTGGTATCGGCGGTGATCCTATAATCGGTACTCAACACATTGATGCCATCAAATTCTTCAATGATGATCCTGACACACATGCTATTGTAATGATTGGCGAGATTGGCGGCAATGCAGAAGAAGAAGCAGCCGAATATATCAAAGCTTATGTTAAAAAACCGGTAATTTCATTTATCGCCGGACGTACAGCTCCTCCGGGTAGAAGAATGGGTCATGCCGGTGCGATTATTTCAGGTGGCAAAGGTTCTGCTAATGATAAGATTGCGGCTTTGAAGTCAGCCGGTATTTATGTTGTCGAAACACCGGCACGTATCGGTTTGACTGTCCTTGAAGCTTTAGACGGTAAAATGCCGGCTGCTCCTAAGAAAAGAGGCAGAAAGAAAAAATCTGAAACAATCGCCCCTTCCACACCTAAGAAAAGAGGTAGAAAGAAAAAATCTGAAACAATCGCCGCAACTACCATTACTGAAACAAAAGTGACCGATAACACTGTTGTTATAGAATCCGGTACTCCTGATACTACTCCGGTAGTAAAAAGAAAACGCGGAAGACCCAGAAAATTTTGATTTCATTTAATTTATTTGTTAATGTATTTATATTATTGATTAAAGGACAAAATGAGCAACAAAACTTTGGCAATTATCAAACCTGATGCAGTTGCAAACAATGCAATAGGAGGTATAGTTGAAAAGATACAATCAGCAGGATTCAAAGTACTTGGTCTTAAGCTGACAAGAATTTCACCGGAAGTAGCAGGTGAGTTTTATGCCATACATCGTGAAAGACCTTTTTATGGTGAGCTTATTAATTATATGACAAGTGGAGCTATTGTTCCGATTGCACTCGAAAAAGATAATGCTGTCGAAGAGTTCAGAAAATTGATTGGTGCAACTGATCCGAAGAAAGCTGAACCCGGCACTATTCGCGCAATTTTTGGTACTGGAATTGAAGCTAATGCAATACACGGCTCTGATTCTGACGAAAATGCAGCTCGTGAAACAGGTTTCTTTTTCAGTGAAAGTGAACTGGTAGCCATAAATTCATAAATGTCAGTTAAGTCATTGCGGTTTAATTTTATCTTAAAATGCCGTGAAAATAATTTTACAGAGAATATTGCATGAGATATTGCTCTATTGTTCAAGTGAAATATTGAGTTCACGGCATTTTTTTATCTAAATATGAGTTTCATCAATGGTTGAAAAATTTAAAACATTGTCGTCCGATACCCTGTATAAAAATCCTTATTGGGAGTATAAGTACGATAAATATAATATGCCGTCAGGTAGAGCAGGTGAATATTTTTATGTAGAAACACCGGGCTCTGTTATGGTCATTCCCTTATTGGATAACGGTAGGATAATTTTAGTTAAACAGTATCGCTATCTAAATAAAAGATTCAGCTTTGAGTTCCCCGGAGGAGGAATAAAGACGACTGACGGAGAATT
>JBAYPL010000257.1:0-4079 GCA_041677745.1 Kapaibacterium sp. (SeqCode) | reverse complement strand
TGGAATTCGGTATGAAGGATGACTTCGCCGGTGTTTCATCCTTGTTGTTCTCAGACTATAATGCAAAGACACTGCATACATTTAATATAGATAAATATTCCGAACTCATATCGAACTTCTTGGTATCCGGAGTACATGAATATTTTGTACCTGAATATGCAGCCATTAATCTTGTACCCGAAAAGACATTAAAGCAACTTTCACTCGAAAGAATTCAATAATTATTAACATTTATGTAACTTATCTTTTGAGATTTGTTATTATTATAATTTGAAAAACATTTTAATTGGAGACTTTTATACAATGTATAAGTTTTTGATATTGACGATTGCAGTAGTATTTATATCTTGCGGCGAGAAATCCGAACCAGCTAAACAGAACCTAAGCAGCGGCGAGATTATAAATCCGGAGTTTAGCGCTACAGTGAAAAAATACGACAACACTGTAACTGATTCGCCCACGGATATTTTGGATAAGTTCATGTATATGAACGGCTATAGAATGGCTGACAATATGCTGAAAGACTCCTTGAATTTTAATTTGGATTATATGATTCAAGGATTTGTTGACGGTTTGAAGTACAATTCTTCCAAAATTCCTACTGATTCGATGGATGCAGTGTTTCAGGAATTTTCAGATTACATGAACGTCAAAATGGAAGCCATGATGAAAAGGAAAGAAATTGAAATGTCAGTACTATCAGTTCAAAACCTGGATGAAGCCGAAAGATTCTGGGAACAAAATTCCAAGGAACCCGGTGTTATTACTCTTCCCAGCAAATTACAATATAAAATTATACAGGAAGGCAGCGGAAGAATTCCGACTTCGACAGACCATGTGCTTGTTCACATGACTTCTACTTTTCCTGACGGCAATGTGTTTGACGATACCCGTACCGGTGAGCCTCGATTGATTCCAAACGAGAAGATGATACCCGGCTGGCTTGAAGCTATTACCAAGATGCCCGAAGGTTCTCGTTGGGTATTATATTTGCACCCATCTTTGGCTTTCGGAGAATTTGGCACAGAAGGAAAAGTTCCACCGAATAAATTTACTATTGTTGATGTTGAGTTAATTAAAATTATGAGTGAGTCTGAAATCCAAGAGTATCTTCGAAAGAATCCCCCGAAACCACCGGTACCCGGCGGACCTCTGAATGAACCGGGACGACCGAACAGATAATTTCTCAGTATTTTTATTCTGAAGTCGGAGTATCACTTGATTCAATAACAGATACTCCGACTTTTCTTTAAATAATAAAATTTTAATTCATTATTCCCCGAGATTAAATGAAAGTTTCAGGATTCACATTCATTAGAAATGCAATTAAATACGACTATCCGATAATTGAAGCAGTAAAGTCTATCCTTCCTTTATGTGATGAGCTTATAATAGCTGTCGGTAAATCTGATGACAACACTCCGGAACTTCTTAATAGTCTGAACAACGACAAAATCAAAATCATACCCACAGTTTGGAATGAAGAATTACGTACCGGTGGAAGGGTATTAGCTGATGAGACAAATAAAGCTATTGCAGAAATAAGTACTGACTCAGATTGGGCTTTTTATATACAGGGTGATGAGGTCCTGCATGAGAAATATCTTGATAGTGTTTATAATGCCATGACTAAGTATAAGAATGATTCTCGTGTCGAGGGTTTATTATTCGATTACAAGCATTTCTACGGCTCTTATGACTATGTAGGTGAATCTTTCAGATGGTATCGCAAGGAGATAAGAGTAATCAGGAATGATAAAAGTATTTATTCGCATTTAGATGCACAAGGATTCAGAAAAGGCAACAATGAAAAACTGAAGGTTAAACACTCTAATGCCTGTATATATCACTATGGATGGGTCAAACATCCTAAATTTCAACAGGCTAAACAGGAAGATTTCAACAAACTATGGCATGACGAAGAATGGATTAAGCAGAATGTTAAAATCAGCGATGAATTTGATTATTCTGACATTGATTCTCTCGAATTATTTGACGGTTCACATCCGAAAGTTATGATAGACAGGATAAATCGTATAAATTGGAAATTTACTCATGATATTTCCAGAAAGAATTATTCCCAAAAGGAGAAAATTAAAAGAGCTGTCGAGAAATTCACCGGATTACGATTAGGTGAGTATAAAAATTATATTCTGCTCAAAGACTGATTGTATTATTGTTATAAAATCGTCAAATGTAACTCCTTATGTCATATTCTATACTTTAATCAAGTAATTCCGAATTATCCGTCGAAAAATCGAATAATTGTATATTAATATAATCCTTTGAAAGTAAAAATATTACATAGTAATAAAATTCAAGATTATCTTCATACGTTAAATAATATATGAAGTTATTTAAACTCGAAATGAGATAAATTATGAAGAAATTGATACTTGTAATTATAATGAATACGTTGGTGACTGTATCAACTTTCGCAATTCCGGCTGTCATCAGCGAAATCTATTACGACAGTGGTCCTGATAACGAGTGGACAGAAATAATGGTAGTAGAAGACAATATATCTCTTGTGGGATATACAATTAGAGATAACAGTGAACATAACGGCTGGCAGGGAGGCATTAAGTTTAAAAATACAAGTCTATGGAACAATCTCAGGTCGGGTACAATAATCATCATTAACCATAGAGGCGGGGTTGTTGATGACAACAAGGAAGACGGTTATATTGAAATCGGAGCTGAAAGCGATTACTATTTCGATAAATTTTTCCCGACAGGCGGTGGTGGAGACTGGGCTACCGGCGGCTCACTCGATTTGAATGCGAATTATGATATGGTTCAGCTTCGTAACCCTTCAGGCGTTAATGTGCATTGCCTCGGATATATCAACGGTCCGGTTGGAGCTAATTATGACACTATACCAAAACCAAACATCTTTCTGAATAGCGGAATGACTACCGGTAACAGCGTCAAAGTAGTACCGGGACTTACCTTGAACAGCTATTTAGACGGTCTTTCGTCAGAAAATATTATTGGGAATGAAACCCTTACTAAAGGATTTCCGAACAGAGCTTCAACAAATGACAATAGGAATCAAGTACTGTGGAGAGAACTAAGACAACCTGTCTGGACAAACCCGGGTGTAATAAATGCGAAAATTGTTAATGATTTCAGCTGGATAGAGTTAAGCTGGAACAGCGTGACAAGCGTAAGCGACCCGAATGAAGGATATATGATTTTGCGTTATATCGAAAATGATAATATGGACCCGCTTATCGAAGACGGTAAAATTTATCAAGATGGTCAAGTACTCGGACCTTTCAGAATAATCGGTCATCTACCGGATTTGTCTAAATCCGGTTTTATTGACCGCTTCGACTTTGACTCTGAATTTGAATGCGGGAAAAAATATTCTTATCGAGTATATGCCTATAAATTCCGACAAAGTGATATTAACCCGGTAATCAATGATTACAGTGATTCAAAAAATGCAAGAGGAAGGCAGTACAACGAAGTTACCTTTGCCAGCGTACACAAATCCGTTGTAAAAGAAATACCGCCTGTTCCAATAATCAGCACTAATATTACTTCAACAAGATTTTGCAGTAATTCAGAAGTGGAAATAGAATCCAATATTCAAGATAATGAGAACTATGAATATAATTGGTATTCAGACCAAACCGGACTGATTGACGATAATGATATTTCAATTAAGCCAACTGAATCCGGTGATTACCGACTTGAGATTACTTCAAAATCATCAGGCTGTACATCGGTTTCAAATACTTTAAATATCACTATACTTGAGACACCCGAAACTTACATAATTGAGCCTAAAACCAATAAAACATTCGTCAATGACACCTTAATAATCCTGTGTGAAGCTCAGAGTATTGACGTTAGGGGTATCTCTTTACCATCCGATGACGATATAGTATCAAAATGGTACAAAGACGGTTTAGAGTTCGCTACAACAAATGATATTAATATCAGCATGGAAGGTGTTTACATGTTTATCTCAGTGGCTGGTGAATTATGTCCCGATACAGCTGCAATCTTGACAGTAAAATCAATTGCCCCGGATTTTGAATTAAGTGCACAGTTGCTCGAATTTGATG
>JBAYPL010000256.1:0-4085 GCA_041677745.1 Kapaibacterium sp. (SeqCode) | reverse complement strand
ATTTGTAATATAGTTTAGTACTCCTCCGATAGTCTGCGGACCATGTATGATAGACCCGCTGCCTTTTAACACCTCTATACTGCTCATTCTGTCAATTGATGGAGTATAGTACATTTCAGGCTCGCCGTAAGGTGCTAATGCAACCGGAATTCCATCTTCAAGCACGAGCAATGCTCTGCTTCTGTCAGGGTCCAAACCCCTTATTCCCATATTCATGCGTAACCCGGCTCCTTCTTCATCTACTACGTTGACACCGGTCACTGTACGGAGTACCTGATTACCACTCAGACTTCTCATATTACGAAGCTGCTCACTGCTAATGATTACTGCTGAACCCGGGATACTTCCAAGTTGTTCACTTCTATCACCGATTATACTTACATTCGGTATCTCATAACTTTTGAGTGAATCTTTTTCCGCTGCGGTCATAATTGATACACAAATTATGAGTAAGGCAGAAACAGTACAGCATTTATATTTGTTCATTATTTCACCGTAAATTTTTAATCAACTAAATTTATGTTATTAAGAATATATTGATTCCAAAAATAATATATTAGCATTGATTAAAAAAATTATTCGCTTTTTTGTAATTGATTTGTTGTTAAAGCTAATGAATTAGATTAAATAGTTATTCATAAATTTGAATTGAATACAAAAAAAAGCCATATCTAAACATGATACGGCTTTTATTTTCAGATTTAATATATTAGATATTTACGGCTTCACCATAAGCTTGTGCAGCTGCTTCCATAACAGCTTCACTTAGAGTAGGATGTGCATGAATCGTCTTGAATATAGTTTCAGCGGTTGCTTCGAGTGAGCGAGCAAGCCCTAATTCAGCCACCATTTCGGTTACATCCGGACCAATCATATGAGCTCCTAATAATTCTCCGTACTTAGCGTCAAATACTAATTTGACAAATCCTTTAGCTTCGCCGATACCATGAGCCTTACCGCTTGCAAGGAACGGGAATTTTCCGATTTTAACATCGTGGCCTGCAGCTTTAGCTTTTTCTTCCGTCAGACCTACACTTGCAACTTGAGGGTTACAATAAGTACATCCCGGTATATTTCCATAGTCAATACCTTTCGGATTATGTCCGGCTATGTACTCAGCACAAACGACAGCTTCAGCGGAAGCTTTGTGAGCAAGCCAAGGCGGACCTGCGACATCCCCTATCGAATAAATTCCGTCAACATTTGTCTTACAGAATTCATCTATCTTGATGAAGCCTTTTTCTGTTTTAATACCTAATTCTTCCAAACCGATATTCTCGATATTTGCTTGGATGCCGATAGCATTAAGCGCCATTTCAGCTTTAATAACTTCTGTTTTACCATTAGTCTCGATTGTTACCTCAACACCTCCATCAACAGCTTTAGCGGATTTTACCATAGATTTTGTTTTGATGTCAATCTTTGATTTTCGGAAATGACGTTCCAATTCTTTTGAAACATCAACATCTTCTATCGGAAGAATTCTATCCATATATTCTACAATCGTCACATTGGCACCGAAAGCATTGAAGAAATAAGCAAACTCTACACCAATGGCTCCTGCACCCATGACGACAATTGATTTTGGCAAATGTTTGCCTAAGAGAGCGTCGGTACTTGTAATAATATTCTTATGATCAACCTCTATGCCCTGGAATAATCGAGGTCTTGCACCGGTAGCTATAATTATGTTTTTGGCTTGAATTGTATCCGTAACCTTGCCATCTTTGTCAGTAACTTCGACGACTTTATCCTTACGAACTTTACCCCATCCAAATACCGATTCAACCTTATATTTTTTAAATAAAGAGCTGACTCCTTTCGACATCTGAGTTGCTACTTTACGTGAGCGATCAATTACTTGGGGATAGTTAATTGACAAATTATCAAAATCAAAACCAAAATCGCCGGCATGGTCCATGAAGTGAGCGTACTCTGCACTTTTGAGTAAAGCTTTTGTCGGTATGCAGCCAATATTCAAACAAACACCTCCAAGGGCTTCACGCTCTACACAAATTGCTTTTAATCCTAACTGGGATGCTCGGATTGCAGCGACATAGCCGCCCGGTCCTGAGCCTATAACAACGACATCACACTGATGATTAGCCATTTTATATCCTTGATTTTTCAAATAATTTATAAACTGTAAAAAACGTTATTTTAACAAATAAATTGTTTATTTTTGAGTTTGTTAGAATTTCAACCATAAATTAACGGCTTATCAGTTTCTTAATCCTTTCACAATTTTCTTTAAGGAATCTAAGAAATATGAAATGTCGTCTTCACTTGTAAAATATGATGGACTCATGCGTAAGGTACCGATTTGTTCAGTGTTTAGATACTGATGAATCAAGGGTGCACAATGAATGCCCGACCTGACACTGATATCAAATGAGCCTGAGAGTATGTAGTTTATTTCACTCGGCTCGATATCTTCGAAATTCATACTCAAAACAGAACCGCTCGATCTGTTTCTGTCATAATATATCATCGCTCCATCCATGTCAGAAATATAATCAGCTGCTATTTTAACAAGATTTTTCTTATGTTCGGAGATTTTTTCAAGACCTGTTTCATTAATCCATTTTATACCTGCTTCGAGTGCAGCAATACCGGGTATATTCATTGTACCGGATTCGAACTTCTCAGGGAATCTGTCAGGTTGTGTAAGCAGATTGCCCAAGGTACCTGTACCTCCGGTAATTAACGGTTTGATATCGCAATCTTTTCTGAAAATCAAAGCTCCGCAACCTTGAATCCCATTCAAGGCTTTATGAGCAGTAATACAAAAGATATCAGGCTTAAAATCGGATATGTCAACATCAATTACACCGGCTGCCTGAGAGCCGTCAACAAGAAGTTTTATGTCGTATTCCTTGCAAATTTTTGATATTTGTTGAATATCTTGAATTGTTCCGGTAACGTTTGAGCATAGATTAACGCAAACAAGTGATGTATTTTCTTTGATTTCTCGTCTGAAATCTTCCGGCTCTACAAATCCTTTGTCGTCACACTTGACAACACTTATTGACAAACCTGTCTCTTCTTCCAAGGTTTTCAAAGGACGTATGACAGAATTGTGTTCAGTAGCACTTATTATCACGTGCTTATTTTGCAAGTCAATACCTTTGACAGCCATATTCAGAGCCGCAGTGCTGCCGGAAGTAAATACAGTAAAATAATCATCATCGGCATTCAAGAATTCTGATAATAATTTCCGAGTATCATTAATGATATTTTTACCACCTCGGCTGATGCCACTCCTTCCGAAATTTACCGGTGAAGAGTTTAATATGTTCATGACTGCTTCAATGACTGGCTTTGGCTTAGGGAATCCGGTTGATGCATTATTCAAATATATCATTTCAGGCTCCAATCTAATTTAGTTTACCCTGAGGGCAGGCAAAACTACTCTTGCAACATCCACAACAAGATTATCATTGTCATTTGCAGTATTGGTAAAGACAAATATTGTTATCTTTCTGCTTGGAATGTAATAAACCGATGTATGATATCCATAAGTTTCGCCGGAAAATCCAAGTAAGGCACCGATTCCCATCATTCCTTTTCCATACTTAACATCAAGTGTTTCTTTTGTTTTAAACAGATTAAATGATTGCATTTCTTGTAATGAGTTTGCAGAAATTAACCTTCCCTCTACAAATGATTTTGTCCAGCTCATTAAGTCAAATGAATTAGATGTCATATTGGCTGAACCCCATAACCAAGAATAATCATAATTATGGGTATAATCACTCAATCCGAGGGAATCACTCCAAACATATCCTTTAGAATATGCTCCGGTAAGTTGTGCATCAGCTTGGAACTCCGTATTTGTCAGATTAAGTGCTTTGATTATCCTCTTGTCTATTAAGCTACCTATTGTCTCACCACTGACTTGTTCGGCTACAAGACTGAGTAACAGATAGTTAGTATGTGAGTATTCCGTCTTCTTATCCGGAGTTATAAGCGGATATGAATTGAATGCATAGTTGAGAAGTTCACTCGTACTAAACTTTTTCATAGGCTCTTCATTCTGGTAATATCTTACAGAGTCTGTAAAGTCAGCCAAACCCGAACGATGT
>JBAYPL010000255.1:0-4090 GCA_041677745.1 Kapaibacterium sp. (SeqCode) | reverse complement strand
TGACAGGATGTTTCGTTTCAGCTTCATTCCAAAAAGAACTCGAATGCGGAGAAAACATATCTTGGCGAGTGGATTACACTCTTGATAGTATGGAAAAACTTAATGAATATTTAAGCAAATATGCTGATGTATTAAGAAATGATGTCTCCAACAGATTCGGAAACAAATTTAAAGCAGTACGGAAGATTTATGAACAAATTCACATTTGAAACATCGTTAATTATTAAATAATTCTAATTTATATAAAGGTTTGCTGTATATGATTTTATATAGATAAATCAAATATATCGTACTTAGAAATGAGAAAACTCAAATAAACAATTTGAGTTTTTATACGTCAACTTTAATTTGCAATTCATAATTTTGAAATTGGATATATGAATAAATCTATGATTAGGAAAGCGATTCCTTGGTTATTAGTGATATTAGTAGCTGTGCTGATAATATTCCCGGATATTTGGAAAGGTGAAGAGAAGAAGAAGGTAAGTGCTGACACGCAAAAGCCTATCAAAAATGAAATTATGGTAAACGGAGAAATCATTCAGTACTCTCATACTGATCGCTCCGTATTTGCAACCGGTACTTTACTTGGCGACGAAGAAGTGAATTTACGAGCAGAAATTTCCGGTAGAATCATCAAGCTGAATCTTGAAGAAGGTGCATCTGTAAAGAAAGGCGAACTACTTGTCAAATTGAATGACAAAGACCTTCAGGCACAGCTCAACAAAGCATACGAAAGATTGAAATTGCTTGAACTGACGGAATCAAGACAACGACAACTTTTTGAAAAGCAAGGTATCAGCCGTCAAGATTATGATATAGCTCTGAGTGAACTATCATCTCAAAAAGCTGAGATTGATTATCTCAAAGCCATGATTGATAGAACAGAAATACGTTCACCGTTTGATGGTACAGTCGGTTTACGATATGTTAGTATTGGAGCTTATATTACACCTGCAGACAATATCGCTGCATTACAGAAATTGGATTATATGAAAATAGATTTCTCTGTACCTCAGAAGTACTACAATAACATTAGTAAAGGCAGCTCCCTAAGCTTCCGGGTACCCCCCGATACGAAAAGATATCAGGTCAGTGTACTGGCAACAGAGCCCAAGATTGACGAAATTACAAGAACTTTTAAAATCAGAGGGCGATTCAATAACTCGGCATACAAGCTGATACCCGGTTCTTATGCTGAGGTTGATATCGTCACGGACATTAACCCCGAATCAATAATGATTCCAACAATTGCACTGATTCCGAACATTACGTCGGAGTATGTGTTGCTCTACAAGTCTGGAAAAGTTGAAAAATGCGATGTGATAACAGGAACACGAAGTCCTTCTGAAGTCGAAATTATTAAGGGGCTTACAGTAGGCGATACACTTATAAGCTCCGGTCTAATGCAAATTAAGCCCGGTGATGAAGTAAAAATTAATGTTAAGAGCAGTAACGGGAAATTATAAATGAGCCTTTCATCTTTAAGTATAAGAAGACCGGTTCTCGCTACCGTTCTTTCAATTACGATTGTACTTTTCGGAATTATTGGTTATACATTCCTCGGAGTGCGTGAGTATCCGAGTGTGGACCCACCTGTGGTTACGGTCTCGACAACATATATCGGAGCTAATGCCGATGTCATTGAAACTCAAATAACCGAACCTCTCGAAAGTTCAATCAACGGTATAGCAGGTATTCGCTCTCTAAAATCAGTTTCTCGCGACGGAAGAAGTACAATTACTGTAGAGTTTAATATTGATATTAATTTGGAGCAAGCAGCAAACGATGTTAGGGACAGAGTGTCGCGGGCGCAAAGAAATTTACCGCCTGACTGTGAACCTCCCGTAGTTACAAAAGCCGATGCAAACTCCAGCCCCATACTTGCTATTAATGTCCGAAGCGAAACGAGAAATATGCTGCAAATTACTGAAATTGCAGATAATATATTCAAAGAAAGATTGCAAACTATTGACGGCGTCAGCGAAGTAAACATCTGGGGTTCTAAGAGATATTCCATGAGAATGTGGATGGACCCCAAAAAGTTGGCTATATACGGCTTGACACCTATTGATGTCAAAAACGCTCTCAATCGTGAAAATATTGAACTTCCTAGCGGCATTATCGAAGGTATAAATACAGAATTAACTGTAAGAACTCTTGGCAGATTATTTACTGTAAAAGATTTTAATAATCTCATCATTAAAGATAACGGCCAAAGTGTTGTAAGATTCAAAGATGTCGGCTATTCCGAGCTCTTTCCCGAAAATGAAAGAACACTCCTTAAAAGGGACGGTGAGCCAATGGTTAACGTGGTCATTGTGCCTCAACCGGGTGCTAATTATATTGATATAGTTGATGAATGCTACAAACGTATTAATGAAATTGAAAAAGACCTGCCTGATGATATTGAAACAATGATGGGCTTTGACTCAACTGAGTTTATTCGAGAATCCATAGCCGAAGTTCAGGAAACAATTATTATTGCATTTTTCTTGGTGATATTCATTATCTTTCTGTTCCTGAGAGACTGGCGAACGACTCTTATTCCGGTTATGGTTATTCCGATTGCTCTTGTTGGTGCATTTTTTATAATGTATATGTTTGACTTTTCGATAAATGTGCTAACACTGCTCGGTATCGTTCTTGCCATTGGATTGGTAGTAGATGATGCGATAATTGTGCTGGAGAATATTTATAAGAAAATTGAATCTGGATTAGACCCTGTCGAAGCCGGTATAAAGGGAAGTGCCGAAATATTTTTCGCAGTTATTGCAACTACAATTGCACTTGCTGCCGTATTTTTACCTATAATGTTTTTAGAGGGATTAACAGGAAGGCTGTTCCGTGAGTTTGGTGTTGTTATTGCCGGAGCTGTAATAATATCTTCATTTGTTGCACTGACACTTACACCAATGCTCTCAACCAAACTTCTAAAGAGAAGAGCCAAGCACAGCAAGATTTATGAAATGTCTGAGCCGTTCTTTAATTCTATGACAGAAAAGTATAAGAACTCACTTGCTGCATTTATGAAAGTGCGTTGGGTAGCTTTTCTCATCATTTTCATAAGTGGCGGAATGATTTATTTCTTCGGGACTCAAATGCAGTCAGAATTAGCGCCTATGGAAGACCGAAGCGAAATGAGAGTCGTTGTAAACGGAGCTGAGGGTAGCACTTTTGACTATATGGAGAATTATATGAATAAGCTCTATGAAGCATTAGACAGCAATTTACCGGAGAAAGAATCAATAATCACGATAACAAGTCCGGGATTTGGTGCATCAAGCTCAGTCAACAGTGGCTTTATGAGAATTAAACTAATAAAACCGGATGAGCGGGAAGAAAGTCAAATGGCTATAGCACAGCGATTATCAAAAATAGCTTCTTCCCATAATGATGCAAGGTCTTTTGTTCTTCAAGAACAATCCATAGGATCGAGTCGTGGAGGATTACCTATCCAATTCGTTATACAAGGTACTTCACTTGCTAAATTGAAGGAAGTAATTCCTGTATTCCTCGAAAAAGCATCTGCTGACCCTACTTTTGCTATGGCTGATGTGAATTTAAAATTCAGTAAGCCCGAAATTGTGGTTGAAATAAACAGAAATAAAGCAAGAGATTTGGGAGTATCAACTCAAGATATAGCTCAGACTTTGCAGGCTGCTTTTTCCGGTCAAAGATTTGATTATTTTATTATGAATGGAAAACAGTACCAAGTAATTGGTCAGTTGTTAAGAGAAAACAGATTGACCCCTGTTGATTTGACTTCACTTTATGTAAAAAACTCAAGAGGCGAACTAATACAACTGGATAATTTGATAAACATTTCAGAAAACAGCTCCCCGCCTCAGTTGTTCAGGTTCAACAGGTTTACAGCTGCTACAGTATCGGCAAGTTTGGCTGAAGGTAAGACTATCGGTGACGGTATTAAAGCTATGGAAAAAATCGCTAATGAAGTTTTGGACGATACTTTTCTTACTGCTCTCGATGGTCCTTCAAAAGACTTTACAGAAAGCTCCTCCACTCTGGCATATACTTTTATACTTGCTTTAGTGCTGATTTATCTTGTCCTTGCTGCACAGTTTGAAAG
>JBAYPL010000254.1:0-4113 GCA_041677745.1 Kapaibacterium sp. (SeqCode) | reverse complement strand
TGATGAAGGATACATCGTTCAGACAGGACAATATATATTAATCATTGATGCTACCGATATTGATACAGGGAAAGTCTGCTCGATGAAAATGCTGTTGGTTGTTGCGAGCTGATAATTTTTTATTTATTTGATGTTATAATTTACGCTTATAAAAGGCTTTAAATGTGTGTAAGGGCTTCTTCGCATATCGGTGAATACCAAATTATAATCGAATCCCAATATAGAATAAAATCCATTTCCTAAATTAAATGAAAATCCTCCGCCTAACATAAGGTTGTCAAGTATAACCGAAGTACCCTCTCCGTCTAATATTCCAAATTGCAAAAGTGACATATTACTACGACTATAATACACCATACGTACAAATAAGTCAAACTTGTCATTAAGGTGTAAAGTATTAAAAGTTACTGCTGTAAATATATCAGGCAAATAGTTAACGTTACCGAATGAACTGTCATAAACTCTTGCCTCTCCATTCGGGAAATTCCAGTTTGTCAAATATGAATACCTGAGTTCAGCATCGTTTGCTTTGTAAGCAGCGCCTACATCAAATCTTAAAGCACAGTTACTGTACTTTTTTATAAATCCAAAACCCAACATAATACCGGGTAGAAATTTATCGTCACTTTTCGCAAACTCTAATCCTGTAAATATTGCAATTTTGTTATCAATAATATAGTCTAAATGTGCATCAATAATGTTATTTCGAATAGTCAGTTCTCCTTTTTCAATTTTGTATTCATTATTAATGTTGATTTTTTTATCATCATTAATTGAGAGAGAAGAAGACAATTCCAAACGAGTTGAATCACCATTTTTGACAATATGGACAGGAATATTTGGAGAGGCTGCTCTAATATTGGCATCATGAATTATTAAATTTTCGACTGTGCATGACATCATAAAGATTGACAGAAATAATAATATTGCAATCATTGATACAATCTTACCACAATACATCCTTTTATTTTGTAAAACCCGACTTATCAGATATTTATAATTATTTATCAAATAGCTGTTCCAAATAAATCGTACTCTTCAGCTCGTGAAATCATGACTTTAACAATTTCGCCATTTTGATGTTTGTTGACTGAATTAAAAAATACTAAGTTATCAACATCAGGAGCATCTTGTTCTGTTCTACCGTAGTAACCGTTATCATTTGTACCATCCACCATGACTTTGAAGGTCTTTCCAACTTTTTCTTTATTCTTTTTTAAAGATATTTTCTGTTGCAGTAACATCAGTTCGCCCCTTCTATCTTCTTTTACTTCCTCCGGTATCGGATCGCCCAGAGGATAGGCAGTAGTACCTTCCTCATGAGAATAGGTAAATACTCCAACCCTGTCAAGTTGCTGTCTTCCGATAAAATCCAGAAGCATTTTGAAATCGGCATCAGTTTCATTTGGGTATCCGACAATAAACGTTGACCTTAAAGTAACATTTGGAATCTTTTCACGAATAGTATCAAGGAGAGATTCAATTTTTCGCAATTTTATTCCGCGTTTCATGGATTTTAGTACATTATCGGATGCATGTTGCAAAGGCATATCAATATAATTACAAAGTTTAGGATTATCGGCAATTACATCCAAAATATCAAGAGGGAATTGACGAGGATAAGCATACATCAATCTAATCCATTCAAATTTATCAATCTTGGCTAATCTGCTGAGCAGGGAGGCTAAATTCTGTCTCTTTGTTTCATCTTTACCATAATAAGTACTGTCTTGAGCAATCAGGACAAGTTCCTTCGTTCCTCGTTCGGCTAATCCGACAGCTTCCTTAACGAGCTTATCTTCCGGCTCACTGATATGTTTACCACGCATAAGCGGGATGGCACAGAATGAACATTTCTGATTGCAGCCTTCGGATATCTTCAAATATGCATAGTGTTTAGGTGTGAATAACATTCGTTCACCTGTTAATGTATATTTCTTGTCATCCGATAGGATTTTCAAAATCTTCTTATCAGAATTTATTCCCAAGAAAAAATCAACATTCGGAATTTGTGAACTAAGTTCCTTATTGTATCTCTCGGACAAACATCCTGTAACTATCAGTTTCTTCAATTTCCCTTTTCTTCTCTGTTCCGCTGCTTCGAGTATTACCTGAATATTCTCTTCTTTGGCTGACTTAATAAAACCACAAGTGTTGATTACCATGGCATCTGCATGATTAGCATCGGTAAATTCAAATCCGTTGGATGCCAGTAAACCACTAAATCTTTCCGAATCTACAAGATTCTTAGCACAACCGAGGGTAATAACCGATATTTTATTTATATTGGTTTCTTTTGATTTTTTCATTGTTAATAGACACATAATTGAATAATAAAGTTAGAACGATAATTGAAATACAATATTTCACACTAATTTCAAAATCCCGATAACTAAGAAATGTATTCGGTTTAATTGACATATTAGACTTTGTATTAAGGAAATAGCTACGAAAATGTTTAGAATTTAAGTCCGGTAGTAAAAAGCAGAAATTTTCTTGTGTTATCAAGATTTCTGTTGAACACCAACTCATCTTTTCCGGTTTCATTATATCTGAATTCTGCACGAATATAAGCATTGTCAACAGGAATAAATTCTAAACTGGCGGACAAGCCTTGCATGTTCATACCATATCCCTGCCATTCATCAGGAGAACTCCATAATCTTCCATCAATGAGATAACCTGTACGAAAACCGCTTTCATCGTTAAAAAATTCATACCTTGCGGCAACACTGAAATTTTCAAATAAATAATACTTGGCACCAAGAAACCCGGAAGTCATGATTTCGACTCTGTCGTCATCACCAAATACACCTTTCTGCCGTGCTAAATCGAACTGACCGAGAATATGAACCGATTCGGTAATACGGTAATCGAGTACAAAATTATTATATAACATCCACTCTTCATGAACTTCATAAAGCTCGGTATCGTCACCGTAAAGATTAGAGTATGTCAAGCTCAAGTCTTCGATAGGCTTCCAATTGACTTGGACGCCTAAGTGTGATTTTTCATTCTTACCGAAACGCAGGGTATAAGGATTGCCGAAATATCCTTTGAAAGCTAACTTATCATTCATTTTGTAGCTAAATATAAAGCCGAGGAAGTTTTCGGGCTGATAATATCCTCCAATAGAAACGGAGGAAATCATATTATTAATCGGCTTACCTGATTCACACCCAACCGGGTCCGGAATGTATCCTATGTCAATCCACAAGCCTTCTGTTAAGTGATAACCGAAGTTCGCTTTTCCGATATATCTCACAAATTCATTGTCAGGATAAGCCATTAAGTGTAGATTATCTCCAAACATGACTTCGAATCCGCCTCGGACCTTATTATCATCGTAACTCAGGGCAATTGATGCGACATTCAAACGAAACTGATCCATATATTTTGAGTTTCCTGCAAATGCTGCAATATTGAGAGTATCATCATTTTTATTGAATGATTTGAGATAATAATTCTCTAAAAACACCTGCAATTTAAAATTCTCCCCGAATTTGGGTGATGAATTTTGTGACAAAGAGAAATTGACATTCACAAACAAAACTATCACTGTGAGAAGTATTATATATTTCATACTCGAATCCTTGACAAATTTTAAAATACAAAACTACTAATTTAACCCTAAGTAAAAAAAATAATTTTTATTAATATAGAGCAAATATATACTCTTGAAAAGATTGATATTTAATCTCATTGTTTCTGAAATACATTTGATATTACAATAACACGAAAAAATTGTATGTACTAAAACTCGCAATATTAGCAACTTCTATATAATATAAATAGTTAACCATATTTTTTCACGAGCTTAGAATTATTTGAAGTAATTTATTGAAACTTAACTTGCACTTTAATTTATATTAACATCTAAGAGATATTTTCGGGTATTAGATTTTTACATGTTCATTAATTAAATATACCGGAGTTTTTTATGATTAGATTTGTGTTGATTTTATTTGTAACAGTTTGTCTGAGTTTGCAATTGAAAGCAGGCAATCCCACTCATATCGAGCTAAATCACATCAGTTCGTACCATACAGGAATATTCGATGAATCAGCTGCGGAAATACCGGCTTATGACCCCATAACAAAACGATTATTCGT
>JBAYPL010000253.1:0-4121 GCA_041677745.1 Kapaibacterium sp. (SeqCode) | reverse complement strand
CCTTGCCCGCCTTGCATCATTTGTTGCATAGCCTGATTTATAGCCTGTTGTTGAGCTGCGATTTCTTGCATTTTCTGTGACATACTCATTCCCGGAGTCATACCTGAGCCTTGTCCACCACCCATGCCACCCGGATTATCGCAAGAGCCATCCTGTTGCGATTTCATAGCACCTATCATGTCCTGCATCTGAGAGGCTGCTCGATTCAAAGCACCCATAGATGAACTTTGAGCAGACTCAGCCTTATTTGTATTCCTGTCTGACATATTTTCAACCGACTCACGCATATTTTTTAATGCATTGGAAATTTCATTTGCCATTTCCGGTGTTATTGCAAAACTTTTTTCAGACAATTCTGACATTGATTGTGCAACACTCATAAGCGATTCGAAAGCTTCAGCTTGCTCTTGAGCGTATTGAGGTAATTTGGTAGAATTATAATCACTGGCTGATGTTTTATTCTTAATATTTTCCTGTTTTTTTGAAAGATCGAGTAAGTCACGGACATATTTCTCCATTTTAGCAATGGCTTCTTGGGCATTCTGTTGTTGCATATTTTGCTTCATTTGCTGCATCTGCCCGGCAAAATCTCTTAAATTTTGAGAAGCCTTCTTTTGATTCTGAGCAGACTTTTGCATTTCTCCTGATTGCATATTTTTCTTAGAATTTTGCATTTCGCTGTTTGTCTCCTCAGGATTAAGATTATCCATCGCTTTTTCGAGTTCGTCCATTGGCATCTCCTGCTCACCGATTTCCTTCATCAGCTCTTCCAAATCATTTAGCTCTTTTTCAATATTATTCAGTTCCTTTTGAATTTTATCTTGCCTTTTAGCCAAATCGTCCATTTTTTGTTTATCACTTGAATCAGTCTTTTTTGTTTCTTCAGCCAATTCATCTTGTTTATTCGCGAGTTCTTCGGCTCTTTTGCGTAAGGCATCGGTTTTTTGTTCGGCTTGGAGTCTTTTCAATATTTTCATGGAACGTTCAATACTTTTACGGAACTGTTCATCATTAAATTTGAACTGTTCCATAGCTTTTTGCAATTGTTCCTGATTCATATTTTTCATTGCTTCTTGCATTTTTTCCTGCATTCTCCGTAGTTCCGGTGAATCTACTTGACGCATGAGATTTTGTAATTCCTGATATTTTTCGAGTGTTTCAGGCGATATCATTTGATTCTCTTGTAGCTTTTCAGTAGCATCTTCAAGAGTTTTCGCCATTTCACTCATTTTTTCCTTCAATTCTTGTTGTTTCTTAGCAATATCTTCGGCATTTTTCTTTTGATTCCAATCCGGTTGTTTGAGTTTATTTTTTTCTTTCAACAAATCACGGTTCAACTCATCGAGATCTTTTTTTATTTCGAGAGCTTCTTTCATGATTTTATCTAATTCCTTTTCAACCTTAGCTTGGACCAATTCATTCTCTTTTTGCACCTCATCAAGAGAAGGCAACCTGACAGAAAGAGTTTGAGTTTTCGCTTTTTTAGGACCATTGACGTTATCGTTGTCAGCAACTTCAAGATAAAACTCATAAATATCTTCCGGCATTATTCCAATTCTATTCAAGTCCCAAACATACGGAACCTCGATTTCATTTTCATTATTTGAGAATTTAATATCTACATGTGAAAAATCTTCATCAGGAGCAGCATAAGGACTTTTTGCAAGTCTGTAAAAGAGCTTAAGATTAGAAATACCGTAATCATCAGAGATTAGAACACGTAAGGATAATAGTGCATTGGAATTTACTTCTGCATCGCTTACCGGTTCGATTAATTTTATTGAAGGATAAGCATCCTGAACAGCGATCACGGAGTACATTATAGGATTATCGCTTTTTTCCATATCGAAATCTGTCATTTCGATGAAGTAATTTCCGGAATTTCGAACAGAGAAACTACCAACGGCTTTTCTTCCCTGCACATCAAGTTTGTATCTTGTTGTGTCAATCCGACTATCGGTGGAATCGGCACTGACCATGTCTTTTTTCACAAATACAATTTCGGCATCTTTTATTTCTTTGTTGGCAAGTATTTCAAAATCGGCTCTTGTGCCCGTCAGAGCCGTGAAATCGGCATTTTGCTCCGAGAAAAATGATGAAGCTTGTTTAGTATATGACGGGAATGTCAATTTGCCGGAAATACTTTTTACTAAGGGTTTATCAACTACATAAATTACTGCTCTGTTGGTTCTTAAAGGTTCACCGTACCATTCGGATTGAGCATAGAAGAAAATTGTATTTTTAAGTGAATTTATTTCATAAATATAATTACCGTTATCAGTAGATTTTAATTTAATTTCATCAAATACTTCCTGCTTGTCCTCTTTAATAAATAAACTCAATGATTCGGGCGGTACTCCATCAGCAGTAACTGTAATCGTTATCTTTTCACCTCTGAGCACACTAGTCTCCAGCGGGTCAATGGACAGAGAAAATGGAACCGGTGGCAAGTAAGACTTATTAAATTCGGCTACTCTTCCTAATGCTGATACAAATGACTGCTGAAAGAATATATTGCCTGCACCAAATAATAACAGAGATATTGCAAACATTAGAGCACTTTTTTTCATCTTATCATATTTGATGATTATATCAAAATCTTTGTCTTCAATCCGGCGGGTAATCTCTTCAAATGCGGCAAGTGCCAATGATGGCGACATTCCGGTCGCCTTGGTAGTTATGGGTATCATTTGAAGTGCATTACACAAATTGTCTTTAATATCAGAATAAAAATCCCCGATACGTAGTGCCATTCCGTTATCATCAACATATTTTCTTATTCCGGCTAATCTTAATATTTCGGGTATGACAAACATACCCACAGAAACGAGAAAAGCAGTAAATACAAATCCTGCCAGAATAGTTCTAAGTACAGTGTCTCCGTGTACAGCCATCTCAATGACTCCTGCTAAAAATACAGTAGTCAATGTTATTGCAGCACTATTAAATAAAGCTCTCAAAAGATGAAGAAAATTTTCTTTTCTTCTTGTAGCGTGAATCCTGTTTAAAAGAGAATTATATTTATTTTCGTAATTATTCATTTCATTATCCTAATTAGTCAAAGCCCAAACGATTATATTAGTACCAAATTTCAAAGCCTGAAGCCTTTTATCGGGGTCAACATTATGAACTTCCGGCTCGGGCCAGCCGTCACTTGGATTTGATTCATAAGTAAATAGCACACATAGTCTTCCATCATGGAACAAGCCATAAGTTTGAGGAACTTTCTGGTCGTGCTCATGCACTTTTGGCGCTCCGTTCGGGAAAGAATAAGGTGTCTTGAAAATTTCGTGAGAATATGGAATTTCGACGAATTCTTGTTCCGGAAAGACTTTTTTCATCTCCCTGCGTATGTAGCTGTCCAATCCGTAATCATCGTCAATATAGAGAAATCCGCCATTCTGTAAGTATGCACGCAGTCTTCTGACTTCGCTGTCGGTAAAGTTCACGTTACCGTGACCGGTCAAGAAAAGAATCGGATATAAGAAAATATTGTCTGTCCCCAAATCAACAAATTCATAGACAGGTGCTACGTTGATGTTCGTATTATTTTTGATAAAATTAAGAAGTTGTGGTTCGGCAGACGGATCATTATACCAGTCTCCCCCACCCGAATATTTCACTCTTCCAAGTTTTACTTCACTTGTGTGATTTTGGGAGTACACTTTTTCAGAAAAGAAAGTAAGAAACAAAATTAATATTAACAGAACTCTCAAATTCATAATATCCTTAGATTAACTGTTAATTTAGAGACGAATATTGATTTGTATAATTACATAGAGCAAGGAATAAATCGCTACTACATATAAGCTGCTCATGATTCAATTATGAATGTAAAAAAGAAGGATGAACTTTTGATGTGGTGAAATTAAGAAGGCAGAACAAAAAGTGGGGCAGGAAAATACCTACCCCTATTTAATTTATACTCAAATTCTATCGAACAAGTCTTTCATCAGCTTTCGAGCTGCATCGGGTATAATAGTTCCGGGTCCGAATATTTCGGAGGCACCTGATTCATATAGGAATTCATAGTCTTGCTGCGGAATAACACCACCGATACATACAAGAATATCCTGTCTATCGAGTGACTCAAGTTCCTTCATTAATTGAGGGAGTAGAGT
>JBAYPL010000252.1:0-4129 GCA_041677745.1 Kapaibacterium sp. (SeqCode) | reverse complement strand
TTGTCGCTTTGTCATTCCCGTGTAAACGGGAATCTATTGTTTTCTCTTTCACTGGATTCCCTCTTACGAGGGAATGACTTTATTTGTCTCTTTGTCATTCCCGTGAAAGCTATCGGGATGAATTAAAAGATTTAAATTAATAGCTCATTTTATCTAACTTAACTTTTCCTCGAAACACCCAGTAAATACTTGCGGTATAAGCAAGTACAAAAGGAATACCGATTAATGCCATTGTAAGCATCACCTCGAGGGTTTTCTTCGACGAAGAATGAGCATATGCATTAAGACTGTATGCAGCATCAATAGAAGAGGTTACGAAATTCGGGAACATGCCGAGAGCAAACAAACCGAGCAGTGCCGCAATACTAAACGACGATGAAAAGAATGCCGCAAACTCTCGTCCCTTATGAATTTCGCGGGGGATATTAGCAACAGCAAGCATATTCAACAAAGCGAGGATAAAAAACTCCGGGTGTGCCTTGAATACAGCCGTCATGTGAGGCAAATAAATCAGTGTAGCCATTGTTACAGTAACATAACATATTACAAAGAATATGATTGTATTATTGACCCAGCCCCTAACTTGCGACTGCAATTTACCTTCCGTTTTCATGACTGCATAAATTGCGCCATGCATCATGAATAATGCCACAGTTGTAATTCCAACAAGTATTGCGTAGGGATTAATCAAACTGAAAAAGCCGATATATGCTTCTTTCTCCGAATTGACAGGTATTCCCTGAATAATATTTCCGAGAGCGGTACCGAATAATAAAGCAATTAATATACTGGAAAATGAAAATGCTATGTCCCAGCTTTTACGCCATCTTTTAGATTCATTTTTACTGCGAAATTCTATTGCCACAGCCCTAAAAATTATACCTACAAGTATCAACATTATTGCCGGATAAAATGCAGAAAAAACCGTAGCATATACATCGGGGAATGCTGCAAATATTGCCCCGCCACCTGTTACAAGCCAAACCTCATTACCATCCCACACAGGTCCGATTGAATTTATCATTATTCTTCTGTCCGAATCATCCTTTACAAAGAGATGTAAAGCACCGACTCCTAAATCAAACCCGTCGAGTATGGCATATCCGGTTAACAGAATTCCGACAAGAATAAACCAAATAAGATTCAAATCTAAGCCTTCATACATTATTCAATCCTCCTATTGTGCTTTAACAAGTTGTTCAACTACCGGCTCATTGTGCTCATCCTCTGGACCGTGCTTAATTTTAGAGTCTAAAAGATATAAAAACAGCACGAATAAAAGTGCATATATCAAGGTAAATAGAATAAGGGAGAAAAGTACATTTTCGGCACTTACCACCTTTGACAAACCGTCACTTGTTCTGAGTAAGTTATATACAATCCAGGGTTGGCGCCCCACTTCAGCAGATACCCAGCCTGCTTGATTAGCAATATGCGGTAAAATCACCGAAGCGACGGAAAGTTTCATGAACCAAGCCGTTTTGAATAGCTTATTTCTCCATAAGAGGAATATACCAATCAAAATGAAAGCTATAAAATACATTCCAAGAGCTACCATTAAGTGATAGGTCTGGAATACTAAATTTACCGGAGGCCTGTCTTCCGGTGGAAATTCGTTCAATCCGGTTACCGGTTTAGATGAATCCATGTATAGAAGTACTGAAAGCATACCCGGAATTTTTATCCCAATAACTTTCTGCTCAGAATCAAAAACCCATCCGAACAAATATAAGTCACCCGGTTCTGTGTTATAATGTCCTTCGTAAGCTGCCAGCTTTGCAGGCTGATATTCTCCAACTTGCACTGCACTGCTGTGACCTGTTATCAGTTGAAATAGTGAAGCGAAGGCTGCAAGAGAAAGTCCAATTTTAAATGATGAGCGTGATAGTTCTACATGTCTGTTTTTGAGTAAGTAGTATGCACTCACACTAATTACCAAAAAAGCACCGCAAATCCAAGCTCCACCAATAGTGTGTGACAGCCGCTCAATGCTTGACGGATTAAATACCATCGCCCAAAAATCTATAATCTCAGCTCGTGCGTTCATGCCTTCACCTACAATATGAAATCCTGTGGGTGTTTGCATCCATGAATTGGCAACAACAATCCAAACGGCACTCAAATGAGCGCCAGCAGCAACCATTATGGTCGAAAAGAAATGCATCTTAGGACCTACTTTATCCCATCCGAATAATAGTATAGCCAAGAAACCTGATTCAAGAAAGAATGCAAATATTCCTTCTGCCGCCAAAGCGCTGCCAAACACATCTCCAACATATCGGGAATATGTCGCCCAGTTTGTCCCGAATTCAAATTCCATTACTATACCGGTTGCTACACCCATAGCGAAAGTTAATGCAAATATCTTAACCCAAAATTTTGTCATTCTCTCGAACATCGGGTTGCCTGTTTTGAGAAACATTCCTTCCATAAATATCAACAGAACAGCTAAGCCAATACTCATTGGCGGATATATGTAATGAAACATCACTGTAAATGCAAATTGAATCCGTGATAAAATTTCTACATCCATTTTATTTCTCCGGAATTAGTTTCAGTCGGTCAATGTTAACATCAAATCAGAAATCAACTTCCGAAATACATTTATCAGACCAACTTCTGTAAACTGTATCATTACAAAATTATATATTTATAAATAAAATGCAAAATTATTTGAATTATTTGTTACGACACTAACTAAATCCGGCAATAATTAACGACAATATGCCATGCTATCACTCCATTATGTTATTCTTATCAACGATTTGTTGACATTGCTTATTAACTTATCTTTAAAATAGTTTCTCAATATTTGAATAGATGCTAATTATTTCAAGGATTCATAAGTGGTAAGATTCCGAATTTTCGATTATGCAGATTAATCAACCGAAAAAAAAAGCCCGACAACAAATCGGGCTTTTCAAATTTTTCTCTGCTGAATAACAATTAGTGTCCGCCGCAGCCGCAAGTCTTCATATTATTTGGATTAGAAAATACAAATCCACTGCCATGGGCATCATCAACATAATCTAATGTCACGCCCATCAGATAGAATAAACTTTTATTATCAACAACAAGACTTAAATCATGAAGTTTGATAAGCTTGTCATTATCATTATATTCTGAATCAAATCCGAGGATATAGTTCATGCCGGAACATCCGCCGCTCTGAGTACCGAGACGAAGAGAATATTCTTCAGGAACGCTGTTTTCAGCTTTGATTGAGTTTATTTTATTTAATGCTCTACGTGTAACCATGATTGCATCCTGAGCTTCTGCGCCGTTAACTCCTGTGTGGATGTGTTCAACTTCTATATCATTTATTACTTCATTCATAATAACCTCATTTGTTAAATATTGATACAATGTATTAACACGAATGCACTATAATATTATTTTTTTAATAATGCAAAAGTAAAGAAGACTCAGCTATTCGATTTTCTCATAATTAGAGATGAATTTTATTATCAATCGTCAACAGCTTCGATTCCAAGTTGTTTCAACTTTTCGAGTGCGGCCTTCATTGTTGATAATTGTTCCTCGCTATGACTTGTCCATTGATTCAATTCAGCAATAATACGAAGTGGGAATTTACTACGAAAGGATTTTGTAGGGTTGCCGGGGAATTTTTTATCCGTCAAGTTTGGGTCATCTTCGTAATCACCGACCGGCTCGACAATGTAAATTCTCTCCTTTCCTATACCTTCTGCAAGCTCTGCTCCCCAGACGGCTGATTCCAATACTGCACTGAAGTAAACATGATTTGACTTCCTGCGTGAGCCGTAGTTCGATATGTAGCCCGGAGTTATCAAATCTCCAACTTTAAGATTGGCTTTTGTGCCGTGATAAAAGCGTGATTCTTGCTTATACTCCATATATTGCTCGCCAAATATAAATTTAAGATTACGAAATCAGCTGATGATTTGTTGCAATACTACATGAAATTATTGTTATGACTATAAATTAAATTGCATCTACTTCTCTTTATGTGTAATCATGATTTAATTAAGCCATATACAATAAAGATATTATATAACCTTTACAAATATTTTAAGTATCACAAAACATTATTTTCATGTTCAGTCAATATAATTAAATCAGCATCATTGAGTTCACTTTTATTAATAGG
>JBAYPL010000251.1:0-4137 GCA_041677745.1 Kapaibacterium sp. (SeqCode) | reverse complement strand
TCATGATAATCAAGTTATTCTCAATCATATTACCAAACTTAATCGTAACCGGGCTGACATGCTTCTGCGCTATGTGATTATACCCGGCCTTACCGATACCCGATCTGAACTGGCCAAACTTGCGGACTTTATTATAAATCTACCTTATAGAGTTCCCTTAGAACTGCTGGCTTATCACACTATGGGTGTAAAAAAATGGCAAGAGCTGGGCTTGCCATACGAATTACGGGATTACCCCAAAGCAGAAAAATCTGATCTGGAACAGGCAAAATCATATCTACTAGCATACGGGCTTAAAAGCACTCAAGTTTTATACTAAATGAGTGGCAATCAGCCGACCCATTTCCTTACAACCTACCAGGCGCATATTTGCACTCATAATGTCTTTAGTGCGGTAAGCTTTTTCTAAAACCTTTGTTACAGCATTTTCAATCGACTTTGCCTCGTTTTCCAACCCAAAAGCATACCGCAGCATCATCGCTGTTGAGAGAATCGTAGCTATGGGATTTGCTATGTCCTGGCCGGCAATATCCGGAGCTGAACCGTGTATTGCCTCGAACATTGCAAAAGAATCCCCAATGTTTGAAGAACCTGCAAGACCTACCGAACCTGCCACTTCGGCAGCTATATCAGACAATATATCGCCGTACAAATTAAGAGTAACAATTACATCAAAATTCTCAGGATAATCCGCGATTCTTGCTGCACCAATATCAATTATATAGTGGTTACTTTCAATTTCTGGATATTCCTTGGCGATTTCGAGAAAAATTGTATGAAAAAGACCGTCAGTTTGCTTCATGATATTGTCTTTCGTCATGCAGGTAACTTTTTTTCTGCCTAAAGTTCGGGCATATTCGAAGGCATACCTGATAATTTTCTCGGTACCCGGTTTTGATATAAGTTTCAAACATTGAATAACTTCACCTGTTTGTCTATGCTCAATACCTGAATACAAGTCTTCTTCATTTTCTCGAATTATTATCAAATCCATGTTTGGGAAATTCGAGTGGATAACATTTGTATAAGCCAATGTAGGTCTGACACTGGCATATAATCCCATGGATGTTCGAATAGTAACATTCAAACTTTTATAACCTGTACCTTGAGGAGTTGTAATCGGTGACTTCAAGAATACCTTATTACGTCTCAGAATATCCCATGATTCGGAAGCAATTCCTGACTTGATGCCGTCAAGATATACTTTTTCACCAATTTCAATTACATCATAATTGAAATTACATTCGGCGGCATCCAAAATCCTGAGTGTTGCAGTCATAATTTCCGGACCAATTCCGTTTCCATAAGCTACAGTTATATTTTTGGGCATCAAATAACCTTTTTAATTCAAAAAAAAATAATTAAGCAAAGTTCTTCTTGAATATTTCTACCATATCAGTATTTTCCCAAGGAAATTCGGCTCTTCCAAAGTGACCATAAGCAGCAGTAGCTTTAAAAATTGGTCTTCTCAAGTTGAAGCGTTCAATAATACCAGCAGGTGATAAGTCAATATTATCGAGTAAAAATTTATCGAGAATTCTGTCGTTTACTTTTGATGTTCCGTGAGTGTTTACCAAGATTGAGACAGGTTGGGCTATGCCAATTGCGTAAGAAAGTTGGATAGTGCATTCTTTTGCTATTCCTGAAGCTACAATATTTTTTGCCAAATATCTTGCAGCGTAAGCAGCGGAACGATCAACTTTTGTCGAATCTTTACCTGAGAATGCACCACCGCCATGGGGTGCTCTTCCTCCATAAGTATCTACAATAATCTTACGACCTGTTAATCCTGTATCTCCGTGTGGTCCGCCAATAACAAAATTTCCTGTTGGATTTACATGGATTTTGGTTCTGTCATCAAGATACTCATTGGGGATTACTTTACCAACGACATTTTGTATTATATCTTCTTTAATTTTTTTCTGGCTGATATCCGGGTCATGTTGTGTGGAAATGACGACGGTATCCACTCTAAGAATTTCACCATTTTCAGCGTATTCGATTGTCACCTGTGACTTTGAATCAGGACGCAGATAATCCATAATACCGTCTTGACGTCTTAAATCAGCGAGTTTTTTAACAAGTTTATGAGCAAATGTGATAGTAGCCGGCATTAACTCTTCAGTTTCATCAATAGCATAACCGAACATCATGCCTTGATCACCGGCACCACCGGTATCCACGCCCATGGCAATATCGCTTGATTGCTGGTTTATGACATTTATGACAGCGGCAGAATCTGCATCGAATCTTAATCCGTTTTTGTCATATCCGATTTCTCTGATAACACCTCTTACAAGGCTCTGTAAATCAACATAAGTGTTGGTTTTGATTTCACCGCCAACAACAATCATACCGGTTGTAGCATAGCATTCGCAAGCTACTCGGCTTGCAGGGTCATCGGTCAGCATCGCATCTAAAACTGCATCTGAGACTTGATCGCAAATTTTATCGGGATGCCCTTCTGAGACCGATTCGGAAGTAAATAAATAAGAATTGTTACTCATTTTGTACATTAAAATATGATAAAACAATAGACAACTAAATTTCTGATATCTGACTCGAATCGCCAACATTTAATCTGTGGAAATGACCTTTCACTTCGGCATCATTTCCGACTATTGACTCTTCAAGCAAAGATTTTGTTACTCGTGCATTAAAACTAATTATACTGTTTCTGATTATACTGTCTTTGACTACCGCACCATCGGCAACAGAAGCATGTGGTCCGATTACAGAACGTTCAATTACAGCCGATTCTGAAATAAACACAGGGGGTATTACAATTGAATCATTTAAATTGACATGGCAGGGCTTTTGTTCAAGCAGGAATCTGTTTGTAGATAACAGAGTTTCAGGTTTTCCGCAGTCATACCAACCGTCAACCGGAAAGCTTGTAAATTCTGCACCACTGTCAATCATCATTTGCAGAGCATCCGTTAACTGATATTCTCCACGTGTTTTAATATCTTTATTAATTAAATTATTTAAGCACGAAACAAGCAACTCTGTATCTTGTATATGATATAGACCTACTATTGCCAATTTCGATATCGGCTCTTCCGGCTTCTCTATTAACTTTATGATTTTATTATTAGCTCCTTTGACTACGACTCCGAATCTTCTCGGGTCTTCTACGGCTTTTACTCCGAGCGAATTGGCTCCTGAATTAAGAGCAAGTCCCAAATCCACGTCAAATATTGTGTCACCCAGAATAATCATTAATGGTTCTTTACCATAGGTTTCCTTACCTACACTGATGGCATGTCCCAATCCAAGCATCTGTTCTTGAACAACAAAATCAAATTCTATCTCAGTATATCGTTGCTTGACATACTCTTCAACAAGCTTGCCCATATAGCCGGTAATAATGGTTGCTTTTCGGACATTTTGTTCAAGAAGTGTATCGAGGATATGACCAAGAATCGGTTTTCCGGCAACATTTAGTAGTACTTTGGGTAATGAATATGTATGTGGTCTAAGCCTTGTACCTACTCCGGCTACAGGTATTACTGCTCTCATTTAAAATCTCTTAAATATTTAATTTTATGATTTATTGAAAATAATAATTTACTCATCATGTTTAGTTCGATTAAATATGTAAGTTATTTTAATATAAGAGTATATTACCAATAAGGAATATACGGATTTCTTTTATTGAATTCTTATTTGTTTGCCAACCATCAATTTTGTCTCATTCAGGTTCTTATTCAAGTTTTTCAAAGAATTAATGGTCACACCAAATTTACCGGCAATTTCACTCAAAGTATCACCGCGTCTGATTTTATAATACTTGGGTGCATTCTTGACTTTTGATGGTTTTGCAGAGCTGCTTCCTTTGCTGTCAATAGAAACATAAACAGTCAAATTGGTATTGGCATATACTGTATTTCCCTTGATGTCATTGGGGTTCCACTTTCTCAATTCAGTCTCGGTAACACCGTATTTAGCTGCAATTGTTGAAATATTTTCACCTGACTTAACATTATGAATCAGCTTGTTATCGCTTGTTCTCGCAGTATTATTAACGGCAACATTCTCAGTAATTTTAATCTTCAAAACCTTACCCTTAGAAATCTTGTTTGAGTTTCTAATACCGTTTAGAGTCTTGATACTGTTCATGGAAACACCGTAGTC
>JBAYPL010000250.1:0-4160 GCA_041677745.1 Kapaibacterium sp. (SeqCode) | reverse complement strand
GGCTAAGAACGGAGAGCAAGCCGTGAATATTTGCCTAAATTCACCGGAAGTGAAAATCGTCTTCATGGATATTAAAATGCCTAAACTCGATGGATTGAGTGCAACAAAGCGTATCAAAGCCGTTAGACCGGATGTCATAATAATAGCCCAGACTGCTTATGCTCTAAACAGTGAAAAAGCAGAACTGCTTCGTGAAGGATGTGACGATTATATTTCAAAACCCATTGATATGGATTTATTCATTAAAATAGTCAAGAAGTATTTGAATCTGAACGAATAATGATATATTTCTTTCATCTGTAAAGGTATAAAGCAGAAGTTGTCAGCAAATGACAACTTCCGATAGCTATTATTTATTAATAATTTTGATTGTTGATTGACAATGCTGTAAATTTGAAATTTACAGTTCTACTATTGTTACACCAGCTCCACCTTCGACAAGTTCGCCCAAGCGGTAACTTTTTACATAATGCTGGTACTTGAGAAATTCATTTATGGCGGTTTTTAGTGCACCGGTGCCTTTACCGTGAACTATTGTAACTTGGGATAAACTATTGACAAGAGCTTCTTGTACAAAATCATCAATGACCTTAATACATTCATCGGCACGCATACCCCGAACATCAACTCTTGTTTTGACATCATATTTAATATAGTCCGCTGTATCTTTTTTGTTTGTAGATTGTTTTGACTTAGATTTTTTAATCTGCTTATAGGGAATCCTGAACTTAAATCCTCCAAATTCAACCAGAGCCATTTTATCTTCATCATCAATTGCGAGAATAGTCCCTTGGCTGTTATTTTCAATCATTATTACTGAATCTCCGGCAGAGAACTTCTCTTCTAGCGAATCATCGGATGTCTTACTGTCTTTCAATGCCTCAGACGCCAGAATGATTTTTTCTTTTTCTTCTAAAAATTCTTTCTTAATATCGGCAGCCTTTTTCTTTTCTTCACGAATTTCCCTTATGGTATTTTCGATTAGTGAGTTTGCTTTTCTGACAATTTCTTCGGCTTCACGCTTGGCGGTACCTATTAATTCGGATTTCTTAGATTTGACTTCATTCAATCTAAGTGTATAATCTTCCTTTAATTTAAGGAATTTTATTTTTTCAAGTTCAGCTTCATTGCGAAGTATTTCAGCCTCGGTCTTATACTGTTGCAGTACAGAAATACTTGTCTCGAGTTCTGACTGTTTATCTCCCAAATAAGATTTAGCTCGTTCGAGAACAGGTTGCGATAATCCGATAGCGGATGCAAGAGCAAAAGCATAAGAATTTCCGGGAATACCTGATAGAAACTTATAAGTTGGTTTGAGGTTCAGGCTGTCAAATTCCAGTGAAGCATTCACAATTTCTTCACGATTCAAGGCATACGTTTTCAATGATGATTGATGCGTTGTAGCGATAAAGAACAGATTTAGATTGATGAAAGTATCAAGAATTCCGCAAGCAAGAGCAGCACCCTCTTGCGGGTCGGTACCAGAACATATTTCGTCAATGAGAACTAAAGATTCTTTGTCGCAGCTATCGAGTATCTGTTTGATTTGCAGGACTTGTGAGCTGAAAGTACTGAGATTATGCTCAATAGACTGATGGTCACCGATAGAAGCGTAAATCGTTCTAAAATTTGTTCGGCAATATCCAAGCGGAAATATGCCGGATAAAGCCAACAAAATATTAAGACCTATGCTTTTGAGTGCTACTGTTTTACCACCCGCATTCGGTCCAGAAATCAAATGTCCTCTGCCTGTTTGATTGAATTCAATCGTCAGAGGCATGACCTTTGATATATTCCCTGTGTGGAGCAATAAAGGATGACGAATGTCTTTCAAATAAATATAACTTTCGTAGGCAATATCCGGTTTGATACCGCCGTATTTTACTGAATAAATTGCCTTTGCGTAAATTCCGTCGAAACGTGTCAATATATCGAGTGATTGTAGAAGTTCACGATAATTAGCACCGATTTCAGAAGTAAGATTCGATAATATCTTATAAATTTCACGTGCTTCATCATTGTGAAGGATTGATAAGTCGTTGTTCATCTCAATAATTTCCGATGGCTCGAGGAACACTGTGGCACCCGTTTGTGAAATTCCGTGTATGATTCCGGGTATTACTCTTTTGTTTTCGGATTTCACCGGCAAAACAAATCTACCCTCGCGAATAGTATAAAAATCCTCTCTAACCAGATTTTCGTCAACAACTTTCCTGAGAATTTTCTCTAATCTTGAACGAAGTCTATGGGATTTAGAACGTATTTCACTTCTTATTCTAGATAATTCTCTTGTTGCTGTGTCACGAATTTCTCCTGATTCGTCAATGGCTTCATTTATGTGTTTTTCTAACAATCTGTTCTCAAAAATTGAAGAAGTCATTGAGGTCAATAGGGTACTCGAATCATTTTTGTCCGAAAAATAATTCCGTATCAATCTGAATGCACGGATTGAATCGGCAACAGAAAGAATCTCCGACGCATTCATTACCGCATTTTCAACTTTTGACTTGTGCAGTTTATGCTTTATATCGGATAAGCCTTCGAAAGGAATATTCTCATTTCGTAGAAGCAATAGCCTCATTTCTTCAATTAAAGAGTGTTCTTCATTCAAAAACTCAACACTTTCAACCGGCTTGGTATTCAAAACATAATTTTTACCCAATTCAGAATAGGCGTATTTAGAAATAAATTCAAGAACTGAGGAATATTCCAATTGATTTAATGAATCTGTTAAGACCTTATTGTCATAGCGACTGTCGTTGAAATTATCCTGCCAATCAAACATTGTCAAGATGCTCCGAGCAATGATTTTACCGTAGCCTGTACCTTGTTCCCGTCAGCTTTGCCGGCTAAGCTCTTCATAGCAGAGCCCATTACTTTCCCGAAGTCTTTTTCACTTACGGCACCGACTTTATTGATGATGTCTTTGATTGCGGCGACAATTTCTTCATCACTCAACTGCTTGGGAAGAAATTCCATAATAATTGCGAGCTCATTTGTCTCTTGTTCTGCTGATTCTTTTCTGCCGGCTTGCTCATACATGGTAATGGCATCTTTTCTCTTTTTTGCCAAAGTATTGAGAAGTTTGATTTCATCATCACCGGTCATATCTCTTCCGATACCGCTTTTTGTAAATTCAATTATCGCAGCCCTGATTGAACGCAGAGTGTCAAGGCGTAATTTTTCACCATTTTTCATGGCGGATTTCATTTCATCATTAATTCTTGCTTCTAATGACATATTATTTCCATTTATTTTTTTAAATTCTACATTAAGATTAATGTACTAAAAAAATATTGTATTTCATTATTAAAAATCACCGACGAATTGACTTTGATACCAATGATTCTCAAGAATATGAAAAGTGGATTGAACTAATAATACATATTATTTTTGATTTATAATGAATAAATAATTATTTTGGAACTTATAGAATGTTCATAATAATATTTTTTATGAAAAAAGTAGATTCATTTTCTTCGACTTCCGGAAGGATGCTCATTCAGGAAGTTTATTACGAGTTAAAGTATAAAAAGCAGTTAAGTTCTACGGCAATTTTAATGCTTTGCTGGAGAATTTGTGTAAGCGAAACCGATTTGACAAAATATCTTAATCATGAAGTAAGAGTTCTCCACAGGCTTGGGTTTATCAGAGGCACAAAGCTTTGGATGGAGGAGATTGTCAACAGATTTTATTTTGCTACCATCAACTCATTTGTCTATTTCGGTGCAGCCGTATTGCTGGTTCTCATTGGGTTAAGAAGATTCAGCGAAAGAGTGGATGACAGTATTGTGATAGCGGGTGTGGTGTTTGAAGCTATGCTTTTATTCTTTATGTTTATTGTAATGTTATTTTCACCCGATGAAGATTCTCCTGCTTTTAATTTTAAACTAAATGAGGACGACGAAGAAGATAACCTTATTACAGAAATCGGTGAAATTGCACGAGACTTTGCACATTCTTCGGTGCAATTGGAAAATCTGACCGACGAACTAAGAGTAATGAATTCAAATCAAGAAAACTTAGTAGAAAAAATTACTGCACTTACAGAAGCATTTCAGAACAATGCTTCCCCAAATCCTGATTTGATAAGTATTTTGAAGTCAACAAATATTGAATTGAATGAGTTTAAAGAGAACCTGAATAAATTCAATAGAAGT
>JBAYPL010000249.1:0-4191 GCA_041677745.1 Kapaibacterium sp. (SeqCode) | reverse complement strand
GTAAGATAAGAAAGCAAGAAAGATATGTCATATTACAGCATACTTTCCAATAATTCCTATTAAAACACTCAACCTTGATTATCAAAATTAAAACTGCAATAAAAAATAACAAAAATTGACGACTTTAAATTACATTTGTAACAATAATTTTATGAAAAGTCCTTAATTTTTGTTAATTTTGAATCCGTACACGTTACACTTTTAATATGAGTTAGAGAAATGACGTTAGAAAATAAAAAATTTTTTGAAGAATTTGAAATTCCAAGCTATGAGGACTGGAAAAATGCCGCAGTAACAGCCCTAAAAGGTGCGCCGTTCGAGAAAGTTATGTTTACGCAAACCATCGAAGGTATCACACTTAAGCCTATTTACAATCATGAAGATGTACAAAATCTTACACATATTAAGCAGGATTTTCCGGGATTGTATCCCTACAATCGCGGTTCATCAGCAAGTGGATTTAAGGTTGAAAATATTGAGATAAGCCAGAATATTCCTTATCCACTGAGTACTAATTACAATGAAGCATTGAAGCATGATTTGGAAAGAGGCCAAAACTCAATCAGGATTAACTTTGACAAAGCTGCGGCAATCCACGAAGATTTCAATGAGGAGGATTTATCGGGATGTGATGTATGGATTGCTTGTCTTGATGATCTTGCAAAGTCATTGCAAAGCATTGATTTAAGCCAATATCCGATAAATATAGACGCAGGAATAGCAGCATATCCGGCTTATGCAGCTCTTATAGCTGCAAGTAATAAACCCGAAAAACTCAGAGGTACTCTCAACTTTGATTTTATAACCGAATTTGTCAAAGAAGGTACCTTACCTGAAAACACAGAAAAATACATATCTGAAATGGAATCTGTCATCAGATATGCAAATAAACATACACCCGACTTTAAATCTATCGGAATTAATGCTTGCGAATGGCATAATGCCGGTGCTAATTCAGTACAAGAAAGTGCCATAGCTTTGTCGCTTGGTGTATTTTACGTTCGAAGTTTACTCGAAAAGGGATTGGCAATAGATGAGTTTGCTCAAAAAATAAGCTTTTCCTTTGCTGTCGGAAATAACTTCTTTATGGAAATTGCCAAATTCAGAGCCTTCAGAATTTTATGGAGCAGAATAATCAAAGAATTTGGAGGAAATGAAGCTTCCCAACAAGTACATTTACATGCGGTAAGCTCTGAACGTGAGCATACAAGACTTGACCCCTATGTTAACATTCTTCGAGCCACAAGTCAGGTGTTCTCTGCGATTACCGGAAACTGCAATTCCATAACTGTAAATCATTTTGATAAAGAGTATGGTTTACCGAGTGAATTTTCACGTAGAATTGCTCGCAACACAATGAATGTAATAAATTATGAGTCTCATCTCAATGACACAATTGACCCGGCAGCCGGCTCTTACTATATTGAAAGTTTAACCGATGAACTGCTCAACTTCGTATGGAAAGAGTTCCTTGATATTGAAAATAATGGTGGCATAATTACTGCTGTTAAAAGTAATTCATTGCAAGATAAATTAGAAGAGAATTTCAATAAGAGACTCGCAAGTTTAGCAGTGAGAAAAGAAATAATGGTTGGAGTAAACAAATATGCGAATATTCACGAGAAACCATTAGAAAATGCAATGAATTTCGACAGAAGTTTGATGGTTGAATATGTTGAAAATTATGACAAATTTATCAAGAATCGGAACAATGACAGCATTGATAAGATTCTCGACAAATTCGAATCAAACTTCAAATCATCACCGGTTGAAGCTATGAATATTGCCATAGATGCTTTGAAATCCGGTGCGGGATTATCGGAATTATATAACTCCTTACCTTTCAATACGCCGGATGTACTTGAAGTTAAACCTATTTTCCTTCGCAGAAGTTCCGAAGTATTCGAAGAATTGCGTGAGATAGCCTTTGATTACATACAGGAGAAAGGAGAAAATCCGAAAATTGATTTTGTATGTTTTGGTGTGTTACGGGATTGGAAAGCGCGAGCTGATTTTTCAAATGACTTCTTCTCTGTTGGTGCTTTCGCAAACAATATTTACGACGGAATCATGACAATCGAGGATGCACATTCCAAATTGGATTTCGCACAAAAAAGAATCATTGTAGTATGCTCAAGCGATGATAAATATGCTGAATTTTTAGAAGAATTTGTCCAATCCGTAAAAGCTAAAAATTCTGAAAACTATATCATATTAGCCGGATATCCAAAAGAATCGGTTGATAAGTATAAAGCAGCAGGTGTTGATATGTTCATACATGTGAAGGCTGATATAGTTTCATGCCTAAAAGAACTTTACAATGTTTCGGGATTGACTAAATAAAGGAAAGAATGAAAATGAAAAATCCGGATTTTAATAAAATCAGTTTTAATAAAGAAATAAATTCAGATAAATCTAATTGGAATAAAAAGTTCCAAGAATTGACAGGCAAACCGCCGGCAGAGATGATATTCCGGTCTATGGAAAATATTGATGTTTTCCCGCTATATACCAAAGAGGATGTTAAAGAATCAGAACATATCGGCTTCACAGCCGGAATAGCTCCTTATCTTCGCGGACCATATCCGACAATGTATGTATCCAGACCTTGGACAATACGTCAGTATGCCGGATTTTCAACAGCAGAAGAAAGTAATGCGTTCTACCGTAGAAATCTTGCTGCAGGACAGCAGGGAGTATCAGTGGCATTCGACTTAGCTACACACAGAGGATATGATTCTGATCATGAGCGTGTAGTCGGTGATGTTGGCAAAGCCGGTGTTGCCATTGACTCAATTTTGGATATGAAGATTTTATTTGACAGCATACCTTTAGACAGGATATCTGTTTCAATGACCATGAACGGAGCTGTTCTTCCTGTATTAGCATTTTATATTGTTACTGCTTTGGAGCAGGGTGCAAGTATGGATCAATTGTCGGGAACAATACAAAATGATATTTTAAAGGAGTATATGGTTAGAAACACCTATATATATCCTCCGGAACCATCAATGCGAATAATAGCGGACATATTCGAATTTACATCTCGCAACATGCCCAAATTTAACAGTATTTCAATTTCGGGTTACCACATGCAGGAAGCAGGGGCAACAGCAGATATTGAAATGGGATATACACTTGCTGACGGGTTGGAATATGTTCGCACAGGACTAAAAGCAGGGATTGATATTGATAAGTTTGCACCACGCTTATCGTTTTTCTGGGCTATAGGCATGAATTACTTCATGGAAGTTGCTAAGATGCGAGCTGCTCGACTTCTATGGGCAAAAATTATCAAGCAATTTAATCCTAAAGATGCTAAGTCTATGGCTCTTCGTACTCACAGCCAGACTTCAGGTTGGTCGTTGACAGAACAAGATCCGTTTAATAATATTATTCGTACTTGCATGGAAGCTATGGGTGCTGTATTGGGTCATACTCAGTCATTACATACTAATGCTCTCGATGAAGCTATTGCCCTGCCTACCGATTTTTCGGCGAGAATAGCTCGCAACACTCAGATTTATCTTCAAGAAGAGACAATGATTACCAGAGTTATTGACCCTTGGGGAGGTTCTCATTATGTTGAAAAACTTACTGCCGAATTAGTCAAAAAAGGTTGGCAACATATATTGGAAATTGAAGAATTAGGTGGTATGGCGAAAGCCATAGAATCAGGTATTCCCAAAATGAGAATCGAAGAAGCTGCTGCACGAAGACAAGCAAGGATTGATTCAGGTGCCGAGTCCATAATAGGTGTTAACAGGTTTAGACCTGATAATGAAGACCCTATCGAAATTCTTGAAGTTGACAATACCGCAGTACGAATACAACAAATCAAACGTCTCGAGAAATTGCGAGCCGATAGAAATGAAGATGAAGTGAGAGCTTCACTTGATGCTATTACAAATGCAGCAGAAACCGGCAAAGGCAATTTGCTTGAATTAGCTATAAAAGCTGCACAAGTTCGTGCTTCACTTGGTGAAATATCTTATGCTGTTGAAAAAGTTACAGGAAGACATAACGCTATGACTCGGACAATATCGGGCGTTTACAGCTCTGAATATGCAGAAAAATCTGCTATTGATGAAGTTAGAAAATTAACTGATGAATTTGAAAAAGTTGAAGGTCGTCGTCCGCGAATTTTGGTCGCCAAGATGGGACAAGATGGTCATGACCGAGGAGCTAAAG
>JBAYPL010000248.1:0-4202 GCA_041677745.1 Kapaibacterium sp. (SeqCode) | reverse complement strand
TGCAATATCTTCTTAGCTCGTTCAATAAAATATATTGAATCCTCATTTTGCGGCTTGAAATTTATTAATTTGTCGTAAAATGACAGTCCGGAATTATTGGCTATATTCAGAAGTTCACTGTCGCTGATTTTGAACATAGGTGATTTGAGAATAGCTGCTAAGCTTATGTCATCATTAGAATTCACTAAAAAATTCAATAAAGAAATAAAATCACCTACTTCCTGAGTCTGAAAAAAACCGTTGCCGGAAACAATCGTATAGTTGATGTTCTTTTTAATAAATTCCTTTGCAAGAACTGAAAGATTATTTTTCTTCCTTGCAAGAATCGCTATATCTCTGAATTTTGGCGGGACATACTTTTCACCGTCGAAAATTTGAATATTGCTTTCACCTGAAACAATTTTTATTATAAAATCAGCAAGCAATTCTTCTTCTGTAAGGCACTTATTATGTGACTCGTCTTCGTATCTTTCTTCTACATCATCAATTAATAAGTTGCCGGAATATTGTTTCTTGGCAACCAAAAATGAAATAGTTCCGTTTTTCCGACTGAGCGTAGAATTATCTTTTACCTCTTCTATCAATTTCCTGCCGCAAACAAGGTCTTCATATTCTTCCTTTCCAATCAATGTTCTGCATATTTTGTTGGTAAACAAGGCAACTGCAGGAAGTAACCTGAACGTATCTGCAAGTGATATGTTACCAACAGCCTCTCTTTCGTTCAGGTTATCGTTAAAATTATTCAAGTTTGGTCTATAATTAATAATTTTCCTTTCCAACAATGATTTATTGAAACCTGCAATATCAAGCTTTGCTTGATTGAATACACTTACATCAGCATTCCTGAAACCATAAATGGATTGCTTGGAATCGCCTACAATAAAGAGCTTCGGACCGGTTCGTAGGTTACAATCATCAAGAGTCGGACACAAAGCTCTAACAATAGAATATTGTATAAGGTTTGTATCCTGAAACTCATCCACCATAAGATATGACAAATCCTTTACAATACGCTCTCTAAGCTCCGTGTTCCCCAACATTTCCGAAGTCAGAAGAAGTAAATCGTCAAATGAATAAGCCGAGTAATCATCCTTCATCACCTTTAATGCGTCTTCTGATTCAGAAGCAAACAACACTAATGATTGTATTTGTTTAAGATACAGTAAATCATTTTCTTTATCATACATCTGCAAATCAATCAGCTCTTTCAGAGAATTTCTATAACGTTTGCATAAACCTTCGTCAGCCTCAAATTCACAATCTATCAGGAAATAACCCAAATTCTTCCTTGGGTTTTTCACACTGTTAATTTCGCCGAGATATTTTATACATTGTTGCAAATTCGGCATCGCCTTCTGAAGTTCATTATTCAGATTTACGACCCGTTCAATGTTTTTTTCTTCAATTTGATTATAATTCCTCATAAAGATATTGTCAAATTCTCGTATTCTCATTAATAATTGAGACTCATACTCATTGTTATATTCCTTATATAACAAATCAGTATCTTTGTTGTAATAATTTTTTAGATTAGCCAGCAAAACAGGTTCTTTGACAAGTTCAAGCAAATTCTCACGCAATTTGTTAATACCTACATATTTAACCAGTTCTTGAAATCTAAGTTTTATTTCATTACTATCTTTGTCATTATCGTTAACATCCGAGTATTTTTCAATCAATTCATCTATCGCCATTTCTGCAAATTGCATAGATTCATACTCATCCAACTCTCTGAATACAGGGGATATACCGGCTTCTATGGGATAATCTTTCAATAATGAATTGCAAAAACTGTGAATAGTTGAGACCCTGGCAGCAGAAATATTTTCTCTTAATATTTTCAATTTTCGTAACTCTTTAGCGTTCAAAGTTCCTTGCAACAATTTTTCACTTAGTTTTGTTGTAATTTTAGCTTTCATATCTGATGCTGCCTGTCTTGTAAAAGTTATGGCAACAATTGAGCGTATTGTCTCGACAGGATTATCAGCTGTACTATTCAACAATAAGTCAAGATATTTTTCGACTAAAACGCTTGTTTTACCGCTGCCTGCGTTAGCAGTTACAGCTAAATGTCTGTCCTTCATTAATGCTAATGTCTGTTCACGCGTGTATTTGATTTTGCTTGATTGCATGATTATAAAAACCGGTATTTGTTAAAGTATAATATTTAAAATTATGAAATAATTTGTTTATATCAAAAATTATGCGTACTTTTGTATTCACAGACACCGCGGGGTGGAGCAATTGGTAGCTCGTCGGGCTCATAACCCGAAGGTTCTAGGTTCGAGTCCTAGCCCCGCTACAAAAATGAGGACTGCCTCATAAGGTTAATCTCTCTCAATCTGAGAGATGAATATCAATATTCAACCTTATGAGGCAGCCTTTTTTTATTACAAATACCAATATTCAGAAGTCAAATCATTATCAACATAGTGAATAAATCTTTAGTTCACATTAGTTTCAAAGCTTTGTATTGAAAATATCATTCTTTTAATTATTATCACCCTGCTATATTCTTGATTCAGTCACAAGAAATATATGCATCTGAATAATTATAAGCAATTTAGCATAATAAAGCAAAACAAAATCTAAGTAATTTGAATTCGTCATATAATAATTGTAAAAATATGTATAATTTGGAAGAGTTACTTTATGAATGATGCAAATTCAAATCAGTCTAAACCGTTAAGACGAACTTCAAATAAGATAAAAGATATTTATGATGCTTATGTGAAAAATGATAAAACCAAGAATATTCCCATCAATGATGGTGATGAGAATATTGATGCCGGCGACAATGTCGAGTCATCGCTTGATTCGATACAAAATCCCGAGCAAGTAAGTCTTGATGATGCAGCTTTTCTTGAGATGCATGCTAAAATCGAGGAGTTGGATAAAGCTGTCAATGATTCTCAGTCTCAAATCGAATCCTTGCAAAAGGAAAATAATGAATTGAAAGAACTTTCACTGCGTAAGACTGCCGAGCTTGAAAACTTCAGAAAACGCAGCATTAAGGAGAAAAGTGATTTGATTGAGTATTCAAATGAAAAACTTCTTAACTCTTTGATTGAAATATTAGATGATATGAATGCAGCAATAAATGCATCCGACAAAGCTATGGATGCTGAATCACTTAGAAAAGGTTTGGAACTTATATTTAATAAAAGCACAAAATTATTTGAAGAAGCCGGTGTTAAAAAAATGGCTTTTGATGAAAATACCGAGTTTGACGTGAACTTGCATGAAGCTATGATGGTGGCTCCTTCCGACAAACCTGAAGGTACTGTTTTGCAAGTCATTCAAAACGGATACATGTATAAAGAGAAAGTACTCAAACATGCAAAAGTCATAACTTCATCCGGCAATGCAAATTAATTAATAATCAGAGTGAGAGATGTCAAAAAAAGATTACTATGAAATTTTAGGAGTAGGTAAGAACGCCTCAATTGATGAGATTAAATCCAATTACAGGAAGATGGCTTTAAAATATCATCCCGATAAAAATCCTGATAATCCGGAAGCTGAAAATCTCTTCAAGGAAGCTGCAGAAGCTATGAGGTGCTCAGCAATGAAGACAAACGCGCAAGATATGACAGATATGGGCACGAAGGATTACGCGGCGGACAAGATTACCACTCCTACTCCAACATAAATGATATTTTCTCTTCTTTCGGTGATATTTTCGGAGGCAGGGGAAGTATTTTTGAAGAATATTTTAATACCGGCGGCAGACAAAGATATTCCGGCGAAAGAGGATCAGATATTCGTATCCGATTACCGCTTACGCTGAATGAAATTGCCGAAGGTGTGACCAAAACTCTAAAGATTAAACATAATGTAAGTTGTAATGATTGTCATTCTACCGGTGCCAAATCAGGCAGCGGGAAAAAGTCTTGTTCCGTCTGCGGCGGCTCCGGCGAAGTTAGACAGGTATCACGTTCTATTTTCGGACAATTTGTCAATATTTCTGTTTGTAATGCTTGTAATGGTAGCGGTCAGATTATTGTCGAGAAGTGTCCTGCTTGCAACGGCGAATCCAGAGTGATGGCTGAAGAAAAAATCCAAGTCAAGATTCCTGCCGGTGTCGAAGAAGGCAACTATATTCCAATGTCGGGTAAAGGTCATGCCGGCAAGATGGGCGGACCTGCCGGAGATTTGTTGGTGATTATTGAGGAAAAGGAACATCCTTTATTTAAAAGAGA
>JBAYPL010000247.1:0-4207 GCA_041677745.1 Kapaibacterium sp. (SeqCode) | reverse complement strand
CTGAATAAGGAAACCTTAGTCGAGCATATTGATATTACAAAATTTAATGTCGTGGATATGGTTGACTCCATGGGGCAAATGGCGTTTCAAGCAAGGAATTTGAACCGAGCAGCCAAAATATTCGATATGATGATGGATGATAAGAATTGTGTTTCCTATCTTACACTTGCCGGTTCCTTGATAAGTGCCGGTCTAAAAAAAGTAGTAGTTGACATGATTGAAAATAATATGTGTGATGCAATAGTATCTACCGGTGCTAATATTGTTGACCAGGATTTTTTGGAAGCTCTTGGTTTCAGGCACTATCAAGGTACCCCTTTTGTAGATGACAATGAGCTTCGAGAACTAATGATTGACCGCATATATGATACATATATTGATGAGGAAGACCTCCGCGTATGCGATATGACTATTGCAGAAATCGCAAACTCACTAAGTCCTAAAGCATACAGCTCAAGAGAATTTATTCGTGAAATGGGTAAATGGCTTGTAATGAATAATAAAGGAGAAGGCTCAATTATTCGTACTGCATACGAAAAAGGCGTCCCTATATTCTGCCCTGCATTCTCCGACTGTTCAGCCGGCTTTGGTTTAGTCCATCACCAGTATAATACTAAAGGTGAAGTTGTCAGTATTGACTCAGCTAAGGATTTCCTAGAACTAACAAAAACCAAGATGCAGGTTGGTGATTCAGGTATCTTCATGATAGGAGGCGGTGTTCCGAAAAACTTCATTCAGGATGTTGTTGTTGCTGCAGAAGTTCTCGGAGTGGAAGCAGATATGCACAAATATGCAGTACAAATCACTGTTGCCGATGAACGCGATGGAGCTCTGTCAGGTTCAACTCTTAAAGAAGCAAGTTCCTGGGGTAAGGTGGAGACCACTTATGAACAAATGGTTTATTCGGAAGCAACCATCGCCATGCCTTTGATTGTAGCTTATGCTTATCATAAAGGCTCTTGGAAAGGACGCATCGAAAGAAGATTTAATGATGCTTTGGATAATAAATAATAATTGACAAGTATCAATTTATAATAATGTTACGAATATTTTTATTTGATATAGTTTAACAAAATCAGCCGTTTATTGATACAATGAGCGGCTTTTTTTAATATCTTTTAAAAAATCCCCAAAAAACAATAATTGGAGCATTTACTCGTAAAAGTGCAGTGTAAAGAGTTCCGTTGGAGGTGCTGTGCTAATCGGCATGGCTGAGAGAGTCTCCTCGAACCTGATCCGGATAATACCGGCGTAGGGAAACGGTTGTCATACATCCGCTTAGAATTTACTCTCATTATCCACACGGGAAACTCGACTATGTTTAATAAAATATACGAGGTTTCTGTGAAGAAGTTTTTGTTCTTTTTAGCATTGATTATTTTGCCTGTCCTAAGTTACAGTCAGGATGAATTGGAAAGTAAGCCTGATTCAATCAGGGTTTATAAGACTCCGAGCATCACTGTCAGTACTTCGAGGGCAAATAAGGAAAATTCACCGGTTCCATATACCGAAATAACCCAATCGGACATAAAGGAATCATACACAAACCAAGACCTACCGCAATTGTTGAGCAGTATGCCATCAGTTCTTACATTTTCTGAAAATGGTAATTTTGTTGGCTATACAAATTTGTCTATGCGAGGTTTTGACCAAAGAAGAATAGCTGTTTTGGTAAACGGTATCCCGCAAAATGACCCGGAAGATCATAATTTTTATTGGATAAATCTTTCGGATTTTGCTTCTACAATAAGCAATATTCAGGTACAACGTGGAGCCGGCTTGTCAAGCTACGGTCCTGCTGCTATTGGTGGAAGTATATTGCTTTCTACAGTTAATTATGCTTCATTTCGAGGTGTCAACATCAGCTCAGGCATAGGATTTCAAGAATATGGAGGTATGAACTCCGGGACAGAGCAAATTGCAAACAGATTCGCAATCGAGTATTCATCAGGACTGACCGATAATTACGCATTCTATGCAAAGCTCGGCAGGATAAATTCTTTTGGATACAGAGACCAATCTTGGGCAAAACTTAACAGCTACTTTTTTTCAGCTATGAGATTTGACGGAAATTTAACCACACAAATAAATATTTTCGGTGGTTCTCAAGAAGATGGTCTTGCTTATAACGGACTACCAAAAAGTTATGTCGGCGACCCGGATTTAAGAAGATCTAATTACGGATACTTCGAATATGAAGATGACGGAAAAACCTTCAGTTGGGCTGTTGAGAGACGTAAAAGAGAGATTGAAATGTTTTCTCAGCCTCAGATGGAATTACTTAACGATTGGCAGATTTCAAAAAATCTGGCATTCAAATCTGCACTATTTTTGAAAATCGGTCAAGGATATTTTGACTATGACGGTACAGGATGGACCGACGCCGAAAGTTTCAGACTGACACCCGAACATGGATTTATTGATGCAGAAGATCCGGCTAATCCAATAATTCGCTCCTATGTAGGCAACAAATACGGTGGCTGGATTCCAAGATTAGAATACAGCTATACAAACGGAAGATTTTTAGTTGGCTCGGAAATCAGGATACATCGTTCAGGACATTGGGGTAAGATAAATTTTGCCGAAAATCTACCTGAGAATTTTGATCCAGACTTCAAATTTTATTCTTATAATGGTGTTAGAAATATTTTCTCAGGATTTGTAAGCAACACTCTTGATTTATCAAGTGACTTGACCTTACATACCGAGCTGCAGCTTGTTAACCATCTTTATGCAATAGAAAATGAAAAAGCCGGAGATATTTACTCAAGTTACCAAACAATTGACGGAAATACTATAGGTAAGGGTGACAGACTGTTCGAAGTTAGTTATTTGTTCCTTAATCCGCGATTGGGATTAAGCTATTCACCTGCAGAGCGACATCGTACCTATGTTTCGGCAGCATTTACTTCAAGAGAGCCGAGAATGCGTAATCTTTATGCAGCAAGTGATTCCTGGTCAGGCGCTTCGCCACTCTTCAAGTTTGTCAAAGTAGATTCTGTCAATGCTTTGTACGATTTTAACAGTCCCCTGATAAAACCTGAGCAAATGCTGAACTTCGAATTGGGTTGGGTTTACAGTTCTGATTTCTTAAACCTGAACATAAACACATATTGGATGGAATATTTTAATGAATTGGTTAAAAGCGGTCAACTTGATGTGTTCGGCTCACCGGTTGACGGCAATGCTCCCAAGACAAGACATTACGGCATAGAATTCATGGGAGATGCAACAATATTCAACAGTTCATCTCATGGTACACTGCAAATTGCAGCCAACTTTACAGCAAGTCGCAACATAATTGTTGACTATGAGTTCACTACCGAACTTGATGAGAAAATTCAGCTCAAAGACAATGAAATAGCAGGATTTCCGGACCTAATCGCAAATTTGAGCCTCGCTTATTCTATTGGTAATTTCTATTCAGGATTACATCTAAGATTCGTAGATGACTTCAGAACCGATAATTTTGGAGATTTGCTTACCACTGACAGTAGAATTAAAACTGAAATGGGAAGTGGGTATTATGCAGATAATACAGTTGATTCATACACTGTTCTAAATGCTAATTTTGCTTATACTTTTGACAATATTCCTAGTGTGAACTCATTAAGAGTTCATCTGCAAGTCAATAATATTACAGACGAATTATATGCAGCAAGCGGAATCGGAAGAGAATTCTTCCCTGCTGCCGGCAGAAACTTTTTCATTGGATTTGAGTTAGGACTCTGATATATTTTTCAAAATCCATTGCTTTGTCAGTAAATGAGCAGTTGAATATTTTCATGGATATCTAAGGGAACATTCGACTGCTCCCTGACAGCTATGATTATTTTTAATAATTAGATATTATAAAATTTTTGGTTTTTATTTTGAAATAGCTTAATTTTGATAATACAATGTATTACAAATAACATAAGGTTAGCTATGAAAAAGCTCACGACGTTTATTTGCTTGATGTTGATATTGGCTTATGCCTGTGATGATTCCATGACCCCTGTATCCAAGCCCCTAACTGTCAGATTGATTAATGATTCAGCATCCAAATTTTCTATATTCAGCATCAGGATGCAAAATATGGGTCCAGCCGATAAAGCACCGGTTCCCATAGGAGATTGGAGTAGCAATATTATTGAGGGGAATAGAAGAATCGAACCCGGTGAAATTGAAACCCTTGTCTTGTCAATTCCAAGTGGCGAATGGAATT
>JBAYPL010000246.1:0-4229 GCA_041677745.1 Kapaibacterium sp. (SeqCode) | reverse complement strand
TTCGCTATCTCCCAGGAAGTTCTTAATTGCAGCATTGACTACACGTCCTGCATGAACACCCCAATGATCCCAAAACTTTCGGTCTTCCGTGGCAACAAGAGCATCAATGAAGTCTTTGGGTATGCTGTCATATACGAGATTTACTCGTCTTTCATTATAAAAATGGTCGAGAAGTTTTCCGTCAACACTGATTATACGAGTAGCAAGATTGGTTTTTGGATTTTCGAGTTGCTCGAGTCCGGGCATACCCACCGCTACGATTCGATTTACATAAAAAGCCACTGACAGTGTAATCAGCACAGTCATAATACATAAAATAATCAACAAATGTATCGGTTTCATCACTACTTAAATTCTTTATTGCTACTTTTTATTTTTTTTCTGAATTTTCATTCTACTAAAATAAGAACTAATCGGTAAAATACTGAATTATTTTAAAAGTCATTTTGAGTTATTATCGAGAATTAACATTCGATTCTAATTCGATGTCTTATTGTATTCATTCACAATTTTCTTTATCGTATCCAATGACTCTACTCCGGCATCGTCGGGCATGAGTATTCTGAAAACATCGTCTCCGACCATTCCTCGTATGGTATATTTACCTCTTTTGATGATCTTAAAATACTTCTTTTCTTCAACATCAATTACATGCAGCTTACCTGATTCTTTTAAATGTTCAAGGAAATTGATATCAACATTCATGCTGAGATATGCATCATAAACATTCTTCGACTCAACACAATCTTCAACAATTTCATAATAAATCAATTTCAATCCAATCTCCTAATCATCTCCGCAAAGAGTTTACTTAATTTGGGTGAAGCCGAATTGGCAACTCTGATAATTTCTTCTGCGGAGGTCGGTTTGAGTGCATCAGGATAACATTCGTCGGTTATAATCGAGACTCCAAAAACATCAATTCCCATTTGAACTGCTGTTATACATTCGGGTACAGTGCTCATTCCTATTACATCAGCTCCAAGAGTTCGCAACATTCTGTATTCGGCTCTGGTTTCGAGACTTGGTCCTGTCATGGCTGAATATACACCTTTGCTGACTTTTATGTTTAAATCTAAGGCTGTAGCTTCCCCTAATTTTATTAACTTTTGGCTGTATGGTTCACTCATATCTACAAAACGCGGTCCAAAATAACTGTCATATTCACTGATTAGAGGATTTAATCCGGTAAGATTAATATGGTCATCTATTATCATCAAATCACCGGAACGTAGATATGGATTCATACTGCCGCAAGCATTCGAAATGAAAAGAATTTTTATGCCCAGTTCGCGTAATACTCTGATGGGTAAAGCTATTTGTAAGGCGCTATATCCTTCATACAGATGGAATCTGCCTTGCATTGCCACTACTCGTTTACCTCCGACAGTTCCGAATAATAGCCTTCCTTGATGGCTTTCCACTGTTGAGACCGGAAAACCCGGGATGTCTGAATATTCAATTGAATGTTCGATATCAATGGTCTCTGCAAGTTTACCGAGTCCGGTACCTAAAATAATTCCAATACTTGCAGGTTCTGGTACTGATTTCTTAATATATTTTGCAGCATCAAGTACTTGTTTCTTAATATTTGTCATGGATTCTCACTATATATTTTTATTATAATTCTTAAAAATCAATCCTTCTCTTAACGCAAAAGTAGTTACTCTTATTTTGTTAATATTCAGTCTATTTATAAGAAATTTGAGTATTACGGCTCCGGCAACTATGATATCTGCCCTATTTTTTTCTAAGCCGGGAAGCATTATTCTTTCCGATGGCTTTGAAATTGACAATATTTTATCAATGACTTCCATAAAATCTGATGCTGAAAATTCTTCATCAACTATGAATTGCTTTGAATGTCCGCCATTTTGGGCTATTATCATTCTACCGAGAGCCTGAATTGTGCCGGAAGTACCGATAACATTTTTAAATTTGGCAATATTTATTTCTTTAATAGCTTGTTCACTGATGTTATCAAGATGGTTCAGACAATTCTCTAAGGACTTGCTTTCAATCTCAAACTTTGGGAAAAATTGCATAGATGTACGTATTGCCCCCATACCAAGGCTGTAAACATTTCTGTCAGAGGAATTAGCGGAAATCAATTCAGTACTACCCCCGCCTATGTCAATGATCAAGAAATCATCATCATTCAGTTTTAATCCGCTTACAACACCTTCATATATTAATTCACCTTCTTCATTTCCGTTTATAACATTAATTTTTACGCCGGTTTTGGTCAATATTCTATCAACAAATTCATCTTTATTGACTGCTTCTCTAACTGCACTTGTTGCAACTGCATGAATTTCGGCATCGAACTTTTCAGCGGATTTTTTAATTTTGGATATAGTATCTGCAGCTGTATCAATCAGTTGTGTAGGAATTCGTTTGTTAGACATGGATTTTCCAAGCCTGATTGATTCCTTATGTTTAAATACGGTTCGCAAGTTATTTTTTAAATCAACATAAGCGATGATGGAATGAATTGAATTGGTACCGACATCAATTGAGCAATAATATTTGTGATTTTTTTTCAATTTAATATTTCTGTGATTTTGAAAATTTGATAAAAATGTATTTTTCTTTAGTAAATGTAATAAATCAATTTTGAATTCTGATATGTATGAATTAGAAAAAGAATAGTAATGCTTTCAATTTATATCTATTAGAAATACCTACTTTTTAGGATATGACATAACTTCAGACTTTTGCCCATTAACGGTAACTGCCTGTATCTTGAACGCAAATTCGGAGCTACCGTTTGCCGGTGTGATTTCAAAAGTTTGCTTTATCAGCAATGCACCTTCTTGGTTCCGTTGTCCACCTATTATCTCTCTGACCTTTGCGTTACCTTGTAAAACTTCGATTTTGGATATATAATTTTCACGTCCTCTATATTTACCGTAGCTATTTGTTATTATTCTTAATGTATTTTGTCCTACTTCGGAAATTCTTGATATTTCAGGAATTGGGTACATTGATACCCTGACCGAATTACTCTGTCCGATTAAGTGATTATCTACATATCTTTCGAAGAGCAAAATTTTCCCGGTATCATTAATCGAAGGAGTAAATGAGAACTCGGCTCCTGACTCGGTAGAAGCATAAATCTGCCCGTCGGATGATTTTAATATTGCGGAAGTCTTCTGACCGCTCAAAATCGGAAGTCTCGGTTCGAAAACATACTTATAATCAGGATAAAGAGTTCTTTGGAATTTAGGTTCTTCAATTAATTGAGGCTGTACCCTAAATTCTCTGCTGACCTCACGACCGTCTGCATGTCTGACAATACTTACCTTTACTTTCATGCTGCCGTAGCCCGGTGTTTCGCCTCTAATAATCAAACCGTCATTAGTTATACCTGCAATTCTTGCATTACCGCCGATTTTGTCGTTCGGCTCTTTAATTAATTTAATCTCCGGCTGTTTCCGTAAATCAATTTTTGGATCTAATCCGGCTATGATGACCTCATTTTCCCAGCTTGAATAAGCAATAGTGCGTACAATCTCTTCCCTTGGTGTAAGGAAAAGATTAGTTCTTGAAAGCATGAGTGTCCTTTCGTCAATTATACTGCCCGAAAGGCTCTGTTCCTCACTTCCTGTTGATGTATCTGACGCTATGAAATAATTATTTGTAAAATCGCTGATTAAGTTAAGATTCAGGCTGAATTGAATTTGGTCTTCAACAATGAACCCTTGAGTCTCGGGTTCTGTACTGACGGCAGAAGCGGATATTTTCACATTATATGTTCTGCTGCGTTTGTCATAAATTGGAGGTGACCAATAAAACTTTAATGAACGGGTAGATTCATTAGATGTATATCTAAAAAAATCATTATCTCCGAATTGCTGTTTATCTATTGTCAATATTTGTCTAGTTCCGATATCTTCAATCGAAACATCGTATCTCACATCTTTTACAAGACCGGTGTAGTATATTGTATTCACAGAGTCTATTGAAATCATGGTGATACCATTTGAATCGAGCCTAAGGGAAGCGGTAAGCGAATTTTTTTCGGGTTTAAGGCTGAAAGGAATTTGATAAATACCCGGACGAGATTTTTCATCCTCATCTGCAAGCTCGTTATCCCTCTTACCCGGAATAAGCAAAACCAATGCAGCAAGGTAGAGAATAAAATAAATTTCTACGAATCTTTTTTTTCTCTTATGATTCATTGCCTTTTTTAATCAAATTGTCGGAAACAATCTTCTCAATTTCAC
>JBAYPL010000245.1:0-4240 GCA_041677745.1 Kapaibacterium sp. (SeqCode) | reverse complement strand
CGCCGGATTCAAATCAATTGTAAAATTACCCAAAGGTGGCATAACTTCAATTTTATCACCAATTTTCAGAGTTTCGTTAATGTATCTTGAAACAACACCATCATCTACTTTCTTTACTGTGATGGACAATTTGTTGTCCGCTACCGGACTTGTACAAATGGAATATGCTCTGCGATTTTCATTACCGTTCACGGGAACTTTCAATGTAACATATTGTCCATGCTTATATGCAAATTCATTTTTTAAATCATTTGGAACTTCAAATGTTATCGTTAAAGTATCAGTCGTTTCACGAACTAAATCACTGACTATCAAAGAATAAAATTTTAATGCCATTCTTAAATTTATGTTTAATTTTTAAAATAATCCGAGTTCTAATGCAGCAGCATCACTCATCATTGACTTATCCCAAGGGGGATTAAAAGTGAGAATAACTTTTGCATCGCTAATGCCTTCGACTTCTTTAGCCTGTAATTCTACTTCACCCGGGAGTTGTCCGGCTTCAGGACAAGCCGGGGATGTAAGAGTCATCAGAATGACGGCTTCATTTTGAGCGGTAATGCTGATGTCATAAATCAATCCCAAATCATAGATATTAACCGGAATTTCCGGGTCATACACAGTTTTTATTTTCTCTACGATTCTGTCTTCGAGTTCTTGAGGAGATACGTTTTCACTCATTTTTAATCAACCAAATTTTCTGTAACAACTGTTTTCTGACTATTTTCCAAAGCTTGAATCATAGTATGCCAAGCTAAACTCGCACACTTGACCCGTGCGGGAAATTCACGAACACCGCAGAACACAGCCATTTTACCTAATTCTAAAGTATCAAGTTGGACAGTCATATCGGAAGTAACAACTCTATGAAACTCATCAAACAGCCCTTTGGCTTGCTCTATGGTTTTCCCAATCACAAGAGTAGTCATAATAGATGCAGAAGCTTTTGAAATAGCACAACCTGAGCCGTTGAATTTCAAATCCTTGACAATACCATCTTCCACGACAGCAAAAACGTCAATCTGGTCTCCGCAGAGCGGATTGTGTCCTGCCGCAAAATTAGTACACTTCTTCATCTCACCGAAATTTCTCGGATTTTTATTGTGATCTAAGATTACTTGTTGATATAATTCTTTGAGTTCATCCATTTTGTTAACTGAACATTTTAATAACTTTGTATATAGAATTGCGTAAAACGATTAACTCGTCTGTAGTATTGTAAAACGACATAGAGGCTCTTGAAGTTGCAGGCACACCAAATCTCTTCATGAGCGGCTCTGTACAGTGATGTCCCGTTCTTATGGCGACTCCGTCCATATCAAGAAAAGTACCTATATCATGAGGATGGACATCTTCTAAAATAAATGATACGACAGCGGCTTTATTTTGTGCAGTACCAATAAATTTCAACTTAGGTATTTCCGATAATTCGTTGATAGCAAAGTCAAGTAAGTATTTCTCATATTCAATTATCTCATCAAGACCTATTGATAATATATACTTGATTGCTTCAGCCAAACCAATAGCTCCTGAGATATTCGGAGTACCTGCTTCCAACTTAAAAGGCAAATCATTGAATGTAGTCTTTTCGAAACTGACTGACCGAATCATGTCACCACCTGTCTGATAAGGCGGCAATGAATCGAGCAGTACTTTTCTTCCGTAAAGTACACCAATTCCTGTAGGTGCATAGATTTTATGTCCTGAAAAAACGAGGAAATCACACCCTAACTCCTGTACATTCAAATGAGAATGGTGCACCGATTGAGAAGCATCTATCAATGTAAGGGCATTAAATTCCTTTGCTTTGTCAATTATTTCCTTAATCGGGTTAATAGTACCGAGAGTATTCGAAATATGCACAATTGACACTAATTTTGTTTTTTCACTTAACAGCTTTTCATATTCATCAAAAATTAATTGACCATTGTCGTCAATCGGAATAACTTTCAGGACAATACCTTTTTCTTCACGCAACATTTGCCAAGGCACTATATTTGCATGATGTTCCATATGTGAGATAATGATTTCATCACCGGCATTCAATCTTTTACCCAGAGTAGTAGCAAGTAAATTAATTGATTCGGTTGCACCTCTCGTGAAAATAATTTCTTCTGAATATCCGGCATTGATAAAATCCTTCACTGTAATACGTGCATTTTCATAAGCATTTGTAGAGAGTTGACTTAATTTATGCACTCCGCGATGGATATTACTGTTATATTGACGATAGTAATTATCCATAGCTTCGATAACTGTTAAAGGTTTTTGTGTAGTTGCTGCATTGTCTAAGTAAACCAACGGTTTACCATGTACATTGCGATTAAGTAAAGGGAAATCATTTCTTATTTCATTAACGTTAAGCATTTTCTTTTTCAATTAGTTATAAACCATATTAAGTTTATCTTCAATTCTTGATAGAACTAAATTTCTCAATTTCTCAATTTTTATTTCACCGATTACTTCAGCTGCGAAAGCATTAAGCAGTAAGATTTCTGCTTGTTTTTCGCCTATGCCGCGTGTTTGAAGATAAAATTTCGAGTTTTCGTCCAAAGCTCCTGAAGTCGCTCCATGGCTACATTTCACATCGTCTGCATATATTTCGAGTTCCGGTTTTGTGTTAATAACAGCATAAGGTGAAAGCAGAACATTCTTATTGGATTGGTAAGCGTTTGTTTTCTGGGCGTCAGGACGTACCATTATTTTACCGTTAAATACTCCGGTAGATTTATCAAACAAAATACCTCTGTAATTCTCATTACTGTAACAATTTGGCTTTGCATGGTCAACGAAAGTATGATTATCTATTAAATCACTATTGCTACCAATAAATATGCCGTAATAATGGCTTTCAATATTTTCTGAATCGAGTATTGTTCTCAAGTCATTTCTAATAAATTTACCATTTAACGACACAGCTGCCTCATCAAAATGTGAGTCTCTTAATTGATAAGCCTGTGTATAATCGAAGGTATGGGAATATTCCGTATCATCTTGTATTTTATAATAATTAAGATTGGCATTCTCTTCAAGGAAGATTTCTTTGACGATATTCTTAACTCCCGGATTGTTTCCAACAGTATAATTAGTTTCGATTATCTTACATGATGAAGACTTTTTACAGATTACAAGTATTCTCGGATTAGTAAAGACTCCATGCTTACTTGCATCCGTGATATTTATTATTTGAATGGGTTTGTCAACAACCTTATTTTCTTTAATTTCAATCACTAAGACTGATTTACTTAAAGCAGTATTGATTTCCGCAAACGGATGGCCGGAATTATGAGTCAGTTTGCCGTAATAGGATGAATACTTTCCTAAATCGGTCGAAGACGTGGTGTTAATTATTTCTAAATCAAGACCATCAACCTCAAAAATATCGGATAATTCTTTGGAATATATACCATTTACGAGTACTATCTTATGAGAATCCACTTCTGAGTAGTATAATTCTTTGATATTTATGTCGCTTACATCTTCGGAACCGTCTTGAACTTTCAAATCCAATTTATTTAAAAATGTAAGATTAGTGTATTTCCAATTCTCAAATTTTATAGTAGGAATACCCTTTACGAAGAATGAAGAAAACTCATCCTTTCTTGCAAGATTAATCTCCGAACCACTGCTTCCGTTAAGAGAATTTTGTAATTTCTCAAATTCGGATTTTATCATCGTTTTAAAATCAGATTTAATTTCTGAGTTATTCATTAGCATAAGTTCCTGATTAATTATAATTCGTTAATATGGTCTTTTACCCAGTCGTAACCCTTTTCTTCAAGTTCAAGAGCCAATTCTTTACCGCCTGTCTTGACAATCTTACCTTCGAACAATATATGTACATAATCGGGTACGATGTAATTTAACAACCTTTGGTAGTGAGTGATTACAACAAATCCGTTTTCAGAATTACGGAGTTTATTGACACCTTTTGAAACAACTTTCAAAGCATCAATATCAAGTCCGGAATCTGTTTCATCCATTATAGCGAGCTTAGGCTCAAGCATAGCCATTTGGAAGATTTCATTTCTCTTCTTTTCACCGCCGGAGAAACCTTCGTTCACAGAGCGAGTAAGGAAAGACTGTTCAATTTCAACAAGTTTAGAACGTTCTCTCATAAGTTGTAGGAAGTCCATAGCATCAAGTGATTCTAAACCGCGATACTTACGAATTTCATTAACCGATGTTTTAATAAAATTTGCATTTGATACACCCGGAATTTCTACGGGATATTGGAAGG
>JBAYPL010000244.1:0-4244 GCA_041677745.1 Kapaibacterium sp. (SeqCode) | reverse complement strand
TGACTGACAAAAAATTACTCGAGGAATTCATTGACAATAACGGACTTCCAGAAAATAAAATTATGGACATGGATGATTTGTTTAAGAGAAACGGAGTCTATGACATTGCTCAGAAGGAAATTGATTTCCTCTTCGATTCTGCTAAGAAAAGTTTTAATGTTCTGAAAAAAAATCAATACACGGAAATGTTGTTACGAATGCTTGAGTCCATGAATAAGCGTGTAATTTAAAATTTATTGCTATATCGTACAATATAGTAAAAAACACTCAGAAATGTAGTATTAATTCTTTATTTTTGTAAAGTTAAATTTGGCAAATAATTAAATTCTTATTATATATGATTTATTTTAGAGGGTATTAACATCATGAGCAATTCTTTAGTTGCAAATTTAGACCTCGGTCAATACGGCATTAGTAATGTCGTTGAAATCTATTACAATTCGACATTCGATGAATTATACAAACATGAAACAAATCCGGAATTACAAGGCTATGAAAGAGGTTTTGTAACAAATCTCGGTGCTGTTGCAGTAGATACCGGAATTTTTACGGGACGTTCTCCTAAAGATAAATATATTGTTCGAGACGAAACTACTGAAAACACTGTATGGTGGGCAAATCAACAGTCTGGGAAAAAGAGCTCTGATAATAAACCTATTACCACTGAAGTATGGAATAATTTAAAAGATTTATCATCCAAACAATTATCCGGGAAAAAACTTTATGTCGTTGATGGTTTTGCCGGAGCAAATAAAGACACAAGATTAAGCGTAAGATTCATAATGGAAGTAGCATGGCAGGCTCATTTCGTAAAGAATATGTTTATCAGACCTTCAGATGAAGAGTTGGAAAATTTCAAGCCTGACTTCGTGGTTCTTAATGCTTCTAAAGCTGTCAATCCAAATTGGAAAGAACAAGGCTTAAACAGTGAAGTATTTGTTGCTTTCAATTTGCATGAAAGAATGGCTGTAATAGGGGGGAGCTGGTACGGTGGTGAAATGAAGAAAGGCATTTTCTCGGTTATGAACTATTATTTACCTTTAAAGGGTATTGCTTCAATGCATTGCTCCGCAAACATGGGTAAAGCTGGCGATACTGCTGTGTTCTTTGGTTTATCAGGTACAGGCAAAACTACTTTGTCAACTGATCCACACCGTATGCTAATCGGTGATGACGAACACGGTTGGGATGACCATGGGATATTCAATTTCGAAGGTGGCTGCTACGCAAAATGTATCAATCTCGACCCTAATAAAGAACCAGATATTTACAAAGCTATTCGTAAAGATGCCTTACTCGAAAACGTTGTCTTTGATGAGAAAACCGGTGAGATTGATTTTTCAAGTGCTGCTAAAACTGAAAATACTCGTGTTTCATACCCTCTATATCATATCGAGAATATCGTGAAACCTGTATCAAAAGGTGGTCATCCGGATAAAGTAATATTTTTAACAGCCGATGCTTTTGGTGTATTGCCACCGGTATCCAGATTGACTAAAGAGCAGACGGAATACCATTTCTTGAGTGGTTATACCGCAAAATTAGCCGGTACTGAAAGAGGTGTTACTGAGCCGACTCCATCATTTTCATCATGCTTCGGAAATGCCTTCCTCTTGTTGCATCCTACAATTTATGCTAAAGAGTTAACACGTAAGATGGAATTAAACAACTCACGCGCTTATCTTGTCAATACAGGATGGATTGGTGGTCCAGCAGGGATTGGTCGAAGAATTGATATTCCGTCAACACGAGCAATCATTAACTCAATACTTGACGGTTCTATCGAAGATTCTGATTTCGAACAATTACCAATATTTGGTCTGTTTATTCCTAAAACACTTCATAATGTGAACAGCAAATTGCTCAATCCGAGAAATCTCTGGGAAAACCCGACTGATTGGGACGCTCAGGCATCTAAATTGGCAGGGAAGTTTATCAAAAATTTTGAGAACTTTACCGATACTCAGCATGGTGTATCACTTGTTTCTGCAGGTCCGAGCTTGTAACACATAACCTAGTATTTTAAATTTTACCCCTGACTTTGTACAGGGGTTTTTTTATTAAATTATTATTATTTACAATTTTCGATAAAAAATAACTTCTTTAAATGTTTTGTATTTGATAATTCAAATTTAATGGTCAATAAAATGATAAAAATAACTTTTCCGGACGAGAGTATAAGGGATTATGAGAATGGTGTTACACCGTTTGATATTGCTAAGTCAATTTCAGACGGCTTGGCGAGAAATGCACTCGGTGCAGTAGTAAATGATGAATACTACGAATTGGATAGGAAAATACTTAGTGATTCTCATGTTAAAATTGCTACTTTTAATGATGATGACGGTAAACAAATGTTTTGGCATTCATCGGCACATCTTATGGCGGAAGCCTTGCAAACTCTTTATCCTGGTACAAAATTCGGTATAGGACCATCAATTGAAAACGGCTTTTATTATGATGTAGAATTGCCCGAAGGGATTAAAATCAGCAATGAAGATTTACCCCTGATTGAAAAAAAGATGAAAGAGCTTGCTAAGAATAATTCCACTTATAACATGTCGGAATCTTCGTGGGAAGATGCTATGACTTATTACAATGAAGTCGGCAATGAATATAAAGTCGAGTTAATCGAGGGACTCAAAGGACAAAAAATTACCTTTTGTAAACACGGTACTTTCACGGATTTGTGCCGTGGAGGTCATATCCCGAATACAAGTTTAATTAAAGCAGTCAAGCTTCTTTCAGTTGCTGGAGCTTATTGGAGAGGAAACTCTGACAATACTATGATGACACGTATCTACGGAATATCTTTCCCTAAGCAGAAACTACTTGATGAGTATTTAGTTCTTAGAGAAGAAGCTGAAAGAAGAGATCATAGAAAGTTAGGTAAAGAGCTCGAATTATATTTGATTACGCCAACCATTGGCGGAGGACTACCCGTTTGGCTACCTAAGGGTACAACTGTTAGAAGACTTCTAGAAGAATTCCTGAAGAAAGAACTACTCAAACGCGGGTATCAAGAAGTAATAACTCCACACATTGGGAATTTAAACCTATATAAAACCAGTGGACATTATCCATATTATTCAGAGTCTCAATTTTCTCCTATCAAGGTGGAAGAAGAAGAATATATGCTCAAGCCTATGAATTGCCCGCATCATCACCAGATATATGCTTCCAAACCAAGAAGTTACAGGGATTTACCTTTGAGATTAGCAGAGTTTGGTACTGTTTACAGATATGAGCAGTCTGGTGAGTTAAGCGGATTATCAAGAGTCAGAGGTTTTACACAAGATGACGCTCACATATATTGTACTCATTCACAATTGAAGGATGAACTTATTAATGCGGTTGATTTGACACAACTTGTTTTTAATACGTTTGGTATGCAGGTTACTACCCGATTATCTTTCAGAGATGATTCCAAAGATAAATACGCCGGTGACCCGGAACTATGGGAGCAAGCTCAGAAAGAGATAAAAGAGGTTGCTGATTCGATGGGACTTGATTATTTTATAGGCATGGGTGAAGCTTCTTTTTACGGACCAAAAATTGATTTTATTGTCCGTGACGCTATCGGCAGAAAATGGCAATTAGGTACTGTACAGGTTGATTATGTAATGCCCGAAAGATTCGGCTTAGAATATATGGGCAATGACAACCAAAAGCATCGTCCGGTTATTATTCATAGGGCTCCTTTTGGCTCAATGGAAAGATTTATTTCAATACTGATTGAGCATTATGCCGGTAATTTCCCATTCTGGATTGCTCCTGTTCAAGTATCTGTTCTTCCTATAGGAGAAAAACAGAATGAATATAGCATGAGCATTTATAAACAATTGAAAGATTTTGGTTTCAGAGCCGAAATTGACTCAAGGAGCGAGAAGGTCAACCGTAAAATTGCGGAATCTGAACAAATGAAGATACCGTTTGCTGTTATCCTCGGACAAAAAGAACTTGATAATAATACTGTATCAATCAGACAACACGGTAAGGGTGACTTAGGAACCATGACATTCGATAAACTAATCGAGATGTTGAACAGTTTGAACAAACCGAATTTTGAAATAAAGTAATTCTGATTTTCTGCATATTGTTTGTTAGCTAATTGGCGTAAGTGCTTAGAAAAAATACTTGTTAAATAGTCACGAATTGGGCGTGACTATTTTTTTGTAAATTTGATTCTATTGCTATTGTTGAAATCTAACATCAAGACATAATTATTCCGGATTGAGTAAGAT
>JBAYPL010000243.1:0-4247 GCA_041677745.1 Kapaibacterium sp. (SeqCode) | reverse complement strand
CAAACAAGCCGAAAATCAATGGAAGAGCAAAAAATCTTATCGGAAATAAATCGGCATACCCTGATTTGTAATTCAGAACTTCATTGTCGGGTGGTACTGCAAACCATGCTACACCGGCATCCTGAACATCACTCTTTCTCCCTATGAAGTTCCAGCCGAAGTACCTGAAATACATGTGATTCATCTGATATTTTAAAAGATAATTAATCTCACCGGCTGAATTGACTCTGCTGAATTCTTGTGTTGTAACCATCTGACCGTCTTTTCTTCTGGCTTCGCCACGTGTCGGAGGATACCATTCTCCGTAAATATAGTTACCGTTCTGGTCTTTGGAAACATATCTGTCAATGAAGTAATCTTCAGTTTGATAACGTCTGGGCCAAGTTGGAGCATTTCCGTACTGCTCACGACCAAGATATGAAGCTAACTTTGAGAAATTCTTGGGTTCGTTTTCGTTCATAGGAGGATTGGCATTTGATCTTAGAAGAATCTGAGTATATGTTGTATAACCGAGAATCACCAGAAGAAAGGCGCCGCAAGTAAGGGCAAGTATTTGCTTATTCTTTGCTGTTCCTCGCCAAAATCCGTAGATTGCAACGAGTATCGAACCTATTGCCAAAACAGTTAAAAATCCGGAGCCTTCAATAGCGTATTCTCTTGTTAATTGGCTTCGGTCTGCCGTGTGTCCTGCTAAGAATGCAGGAATCCATTTTATGATTACCGGATATATGAAATAGAAGATGACTAACGCTATTATACCCATAATAATGAAAGATTTCCAAGAAAATTCGTATTTTCTGAAATATACTACAAGTACTATAGAGAATATTGTCAGGATTGAAAGCAAATGTACACCTGTTGACAAACCTATCAAATATGCTATAAGTAACAAATAACGCTCGTGGCCGGGTGAGTCGGCTTTCTCGTTCCATTTCATCATCAACCAGACAATAAGTGCAACGAATGTAAGTGAGGTTGCATAAACCTCTGACTCAACACTGTTGAACCACATTGTATCGCTGAACGTAAGTGCTGCAGCTGCAAGGAAACCTGAAGTATAAATACTGAGAGCTTCACCCATATCTTTGGGAACACCTCTGAAATTTTCTAATACTTTTACGGTTATCAAATAAGTAAAAAATACACTGAATGCACCGGAGAAAGCGGCAGCCAGATTGACACGCCAACCGAGGTCACCAAATGGTATAATAATTTGAAATACTTTGCCGAGCATCAAGAACAATGGAGCGCCCGGAGGATGCGGTACTTGCTGCCATGTAGCGGCGGCGGTGAACTCGCCACAGTCCCAGAAAGGTACTGATGGCTGCACAGTCATTATATAAGTAATTGCTGCCAATAAAAATGACAGAGTACCAAATATCTTGTGCAAAGATTTGTTATCCATAAAATATCCGTAATTTAACCAATAAAAATATTTTTTTCGATTTTGTAATTTCATTAAGCCTTTAAAATAACAATAATTCAGGAGATATTAAAGAAATTGTGACTATTTGAGCAATATTTTGGATTATGATGAGCAATGATGTATTTTTGAATTTTAGCAGATTTATGATTATTTAAAGTATAATTATGCATATCCTTTTCGGAGCAGGAGGCACAGGTGGTCACTTATATCCTGCGTTGGCTGTTGCTGAGGCTTTGATATCGCGTGTCCCGGACATCCGAATTACATTCACAGGAAGAAAAGACAAGATAGAAGGTGCAAAAGTACCGGTTTTCGGTTTTGATTTCCTGCCGATTGATGTCGAAAGCTTTAGTATAACTCCTTCAATAGACTTATTGAAAAAGGCAACTAAGATTTATTCAGCTAAGCAACAAATCATTAAATTCATGAAAAGAGAAATGTGTGATGCTGTTGTTGTTGCAGGTGCTTATATAAGTCTGCCACCGGGATTAGCAGCGTCTTCATTGAAGAAACCCCTCTTCTGCATGGAGTCAAACGTCAATCCGGGTAAAGCAATCAAATACTTGACTGCACACAGCACTGCCATATTCACTTCTTTTGAGGATAGCCGTTTATTTTTTCCTGAAAAACATCGCTCAAAATTGGTGTTTACCGGAAATCCTGTTCGCTCCGATTTTGAAAAACTGCCACCAAAATATGAAGCTAAACTGAATCTCGGATTCAACCCTGATTTGCCCCTTGTATTGTTATTCGGCGGGAGTCTTGGTGCTGAATCAATAAATAATTTCGTACAGAATAATTTGAAACTTCTCAATCGAAATGATTTGTCTGTTGCATGGCAGACAGGTTCAGATGATAAGTACAGTATTATTGTTAAAGATAATATTAAATCATATAAATATATTGACAATATGGCTTTATTCTATGCAGCTGCGGATTTGATTGTTTCACGTTCGGGTGCTTCGACTGTTTCGGAGCAAACTCTTACGGGTACACCTTCGATACTGATTCCTCTGCCTTCTGCATCTAATAATGAACAGTTCAAAAATGCCGAGATTATGAAATCTGTCGGTGCTGCTTGTTTAGTACAAGATAAAGATATTGAAAGAGATTTGCTTGATTTGATTTTTTCTGTTATATTTGATAAGGACAAATTACATGAAATGTCTAAAAATGCAAAAAAGCTCTCTATGCCGAATGCAGCTGAAACTATTGCAGATATTATTTTAAATATGATTAAAGATTAAATGGACGAAGTTATAGATAATAATGGTGTCGAATTTACACAGGATATTGATTTTTACTGGCGCTCAATTGCCGTATATTCGATAGTTCTTATTGTTTACAGTACAGCTTTCGGAAGTATAATCGAGGGGAAGTTTGAAATTAATGCAAGCAATCCTGTCGTTCTGCTCCTATTAATCATAATTATCGGTACGACAATATCACTGTTATATAGAATTTCACGTAAACGTGCCATAGTTGTTGGAAGGGATTATATTATATTTAAAAGCAGATTCAAAGAAAAAAAATATCATATAAGCCAAATTAAATCAATATCATTTGCCAAAGAAAGGATTTTCAGAACAAGGAGAAAATTCAGCATTGTCAAGTTTCGTGTAAACAGTAGAAAGTTAATGTTGAGACTACGACCTTCGTCTTTTGATGATGAGACTCTCATGATACGAATGTTGCAAAATCTTGCGAGAGAGATTAAGTGAGAGCCTGCCGGAACATTATGAAATTGACAGCATCTTCCTTATTGTTGCTTTTGTTTGCTGATATGCTCATAGCAGCTAATCCGGTAAGAAATTATGATATTTATGACTCATTATCGGTAGAATTAGCAAAAGATTTGTATCAACGGGAAATTAAAGACAAGATTTTACTTGTTAACTATACAATTAACACAGTGCCGGCTGGAAAAATATTTGAAAAAGCCCTACTTGACTTACTAATCACAAACGACATAGATGTACGCTCCGACAGTACCGCTCAAGTCAGTCATAATATCGAAATTCTGAGGTTTGATACTAATTTTGAATATTATGACAACTCAAATGATTCCTTAGTACGAACCATAAATTTTGAAGGATTTGTAAAATCTTTTGTTCATGAAAGCAGCTCGTACAATAAATACTCGAAGCAGTACCGTGATACAGTCGCTTTCGTTGACATTTCACTTTTGCAAAATCCTCAGATACCGATTGTAAACGGCACGGTCCCTGATCGTAAGAGAAGCTTTTACGAAAAAGCACTCGAACCGATAATTCTTGTGAGTGCCGCAGTTCTCAGCGTCTTTATTTTCTTTTCCGTTCGATCTAAGTGAAGTAATTTATTAATAATAATTCCTTTTCAGGACTTCCGAATCCACTCGGCACTTATGGAGTCTTGTTTTTAAAATCACATCTTCACAAACCTCGCCACATTGCAACCGATTCTCACGAAATACACACTAACCGGATGATTGGTGATATCAATTATCATTGTGCCGCCACATGCGGAAAGCACCGGAACAAGCTTCTTCACCTGAATTCCGAGCAGGTCGTAAATTATCATTGAATGATTCTCCAACACATTATCAGGCAATGAGATGGTGAGGACGTCGGAGGTGGTGTTGGGGAAAAGTCTTAGGTTTACTCTCTCATATCCATTGTAATAAATATCCTCTACACTGGTTATGGGATGCAATGGGGCACATATATTAACCTTGGACAAAATGGACGTCCTGCATCAAATAAAACAAATGTTTCTTTATTTTTTTATTAATTATTCTCCTACGATGCAGGATGTGTTGTCAAAGAAGTGGCATGTTCCATGT
>JBAYPL010000242.1:0-4251 GCA_041677745.1 Kapaibacterium sp. (SeqCode) | reverse complement strand
TCTGCAGCTTTTAAATTGTCAAGTCCGATTAAATTGATATTTGACATATCTATACCTTTATTGTTTTAGAACAAAAATAATACTTGTTTATTATGACGATATCATTATATTTATATTATCCGAATTCAAAAGAAACAATTGAAATGTATATAATTAGCAATTCATATCAAGTATAGGCGGAGTTATCTCCACTTTCGTTATATTCATCAGGCTGACTAAAATCTTCCCGAGGATAAATTCCTGCTTGAGCAGAAATATTGAGTAGAATTCCGATTGCAGCCGAATAAAAAATAACGGCTGTACCACCGTAACTAACAAACGGCATCGGAACACCGGTAGTCGGTAGAAGTCCTGTATTGACACCGGCATTAACAAATACGTATAATGCAAAAGTAATAATTATTCCTATTGCCAGAAAGTATCCGAAATTGTCCGGAGCCTTCTTGGCTATAATCATACCTCGCCAAAACACAACCATAAAAATTCCTATTATAAGCAATAATCCGATAAATCCGTATTCTTCACCAATAATAGCAAAAATAAAGTCACCGTATGACTCCGGTAAGAATAAATGCGACTGTCTGTTCTGCCCTACACCCACTCCGAACATTCCGCCGTTACCAAGTGCAATCAGAGCTTGATTTAATTGATAGCTGACAGTTTCTACTGTTGAGTCCTCACTCATTCCCAAAAATGCTTTGAGACGATTCATCCTGTAAGGTGCAGTAATAAAAAACACAACACCGGCAACTAAGCCTATTAAAAAAGTAGCACCGAGATGTAAGAGATTATTGTTCCCAATGAACATCATGGTAACAGCAATAAGGAACACTACCATCATAGTAGAAAAGTTCGGTTGCAAGGCTATCAAAAAGCAAATTATCACCGTCCACAATATGAAGGGGAAAAATCCTTTTTCAAAATCCTTTATAACCTGTTGCTTCTTTGCAAGTAAAGCGGCAAAATGTATTACCATAGCCAATTTTACAAACTCAGATGGTTGGAAACTCAATGGACCTAATGAAAGCCAACGGGAAGCTCCTTTCACATTGGTTCCGAAAAATAACACGCCGATTAAAGATATTATGCCGGCAAGTATCAAATATATAGAAAACTTGGAATACACACGGTAATCAATCTTTGCAAAAATGAATATTGTTACTATCCCTATCAATACTCTTACAGAATGATTGAAAAAAAACTTCTCGGCATCACCAAACGAAGCAGCGGCTTTTGCTGCACTTGCAGAATATACAAAGGAAATCGAAAACAGCATCAATGCCAGAATCGGTATAAGTATCAGCCAATCAATATGTCCTTTAGTATTCATCCGATTACAATGAATTTACAATTTTCTTATACTCATCGCCGCGATGTTCGAAATTTATAAACATATCGAATGATTTGCATGCAGGAGTAAAAACGACCTTATCACCAATATCCGATTGTTCATAAGCTCTGAATACCGCTGTGGCCAGTTCATCTTCACGGAAACATCGAACAGAAGTACAATAATGATTAAATATACTATCAGCTTCTTCCCCAATCGCAACGATACACTTAACATTCTTTTCTACGAGAACATCAAGTTGCGAATAGTCATTATTATCGCCTCTTCCTCCTGCTATCCATATTATTGGCTCTTTGTAGCTTGACAGAGCATACCATGTTGCATTGATATTAGTGGCTTTAGAATCGTTTATGAAATCAACCCCGTTCAGTGTCCTTACAAATTCCAAGCGGTGCTCTACACCCTGGAACTTCATCAAACTGTCTCGTATATCCTCATTCTTAACTTCAAATGCTCTTGCTGCCAGAGCAGCTGCCATTGAATTATAGGCATTATGCACACCCGGTAGTCTTAGACTACTTACCACCATAACCTCTTCCTCTATGTTTGCTGACTTAAAATAAAGACTGCCACCTTTTACGTAAACCCCCCGGTCAACAGATGAATTAAATGAGAAATATTCAGTTCTTGCTCCAATAGGAAACAAGTTTTTCATGATTGTCTCATCGTCTTTATTCAAAATTAACAAATCTTTTTCATTCTGCATAGCAGAAGTTTTCCACTTAGCCTTTATATATTTATCTATGTTACCATGATATGTCAAATGGTCAGGTGTGATATTGAGTATAATACTTACGTCCGGCTTAAAATCAACACATCTATCCAACTGATAACTGCTGGTTTCGACAGCTAAAATCACCGACTCATCAATGTTCCCGACTAATTCCGATAGTGGTGTGCCGATATTACCGCAAGCTATTGCTTTTTTACCGGAATTATTTAGTATGAAAGCAGTTAATGCGGTAGTGGTTGTCTTACCATTGGTACCTGTTATTGAAATCACGGGATTTTTCAAATGTCGCCATGCAAATTCGAGCTCACTAATGACAGGTATCCCTTTGGTTTCGGCTTCTTTGATTATTGTCGTGGTAGGCGGTACTCCGGGCGAACTTATTACAAGGTCGCAGTTTTTCAGAAACATGCCGGTATTGGCACCAAATTCATAGTGTATATCAAGCTCTTTCAAGGTCTGTATTTCTTTCTCGTAATTACCGATTGACTTTGATTCAGACAGGCAAACCCTATGTCCCAGCTTTTTTGCAAGCTTGGCGGCTGCCATCCCGCTTTTGCCGGCGCCGATGATTGTAATCTTCATAAAACTTATTTCAAATTAGCAAAAAATATTTAAACAAAATTATCAAATTGTTCGTAAATAAAAGAAAACTAAATTAAACAATACGTTATTAAATAAATCTTTGTTATTTTGCTTTTTTATTATTTACAAATTTCAAAAAACTTTTATGAAATGTTGCACAATTATACCGGCAGGAGGTATCGGCAAAAGATTCGGAGGCGATATTCCGAAGCAATTTGTCGAAATTGATTCGATTCCGGTTATCATCCATACACTCAGAATATTTGAACAAATAGAAGATGTTGAAGCAGTTATCTTATCAGTACATAATGAATGGTTTACCTATACTAAGGAACTGATTTCAAAATTCAACATTAAGAAAGTAGCCGAAGTTGTTATTGGTGGTGTAGAAAGACAAGATTCTGTTGACCATGCCCTTAGAACCAAATCAGTAGAAGCTGCCGAAATTGTTCTTGTTCATGATGCCGTCCGTCCTTTTGCCACTCCTAAACTCATACAAAATGTAATTGATACCGCTGAAGAAGCTGGCGCCGTTATCCCGGTCGTCAAACCGATGGAAACTGTCAAAGAAGTTACGAAAAAAGGACAAGTGGTAAAAACCATTGACAGGTCTAAGCTTGCTCTCGTACAAACACCTCAGGGTTTCTGGCAGGATATCATACTTAATGCCTACAACCAAGCTTCAAAAGCCGGTTTTGTTGGTACTGATTCAGCCTCTTTAGTCGAATTTATCGGTTATCGGGTTAGTGTAATTGACGGTGAGTCAACAAACATCAAAATTACAAATCCTATTGATTTGAAAGTCGGAAGTCTCTTATTGCAAGATAAGAGTAATTACTGACAGGATAATGCCTTAACAGGTTAAATAATGAAAAGCCATTCCAAATGAACGGAATGGCTTTATTTTATTTACAATTGTTGCAACATCTTTCGAGCCTTGGGAATATGGCTGCTACCCGGATGATTGCGAATCAGAGCCTGATAATCTGATTTAGCTTCATTGATATTGCCGGCTTTAAGATTAGCTTCCGCTTTCCTGATTCGTGCGGCATCCAATTTATCTCCTTCTCCATAACTCAATACTTTGTTGAAGTAATCTGAAGATGCTGTGTAGTTATTCAGGAAGTAATATGATTCACCGATATAATAATTGATTTCCGCTTCCTGTTTTTTACTCGACACTTCACGAAGCGACCTGATGAAATGTTCTGCTGCTGCCGAATAGTTTCTATTTTTGAAATGCTCTAATCCTGTTCTATAAGATTCTATTTCAAATTTAACATCTGTATTGCTTGATGATACATTCGGCTCTATTGCAGACATTTTACCAGCCTTCGGACTTTCTTTTACCTTCTCATCACTAAGCATAAATGTTTCGGATATAGCTTTCTTTTTAAACTTATTTTTATCTTTATTGACGATTAGCTCATCATCTTTAGAATTTTCATCAGAGAGCAAGGTATAATTATTTGATTTTGAGGGCGCTCCTGTCTCCGGATATTTCATGGCAGACAAGGATGTATTTTCAACTCTAGTCTTCATGTCTGTTATAAGATTTCTGATTTGGTTGATGTCCTCTTTCATA
>JBAYPL010000241.1:0-4276 GCA_041677745.1 Kapaibacterium sp. (SeqCode) | reverse complement strand
GACGAGCCGGTCAATTGTGCGGTCGGTTTGTGTGATTATGGTTTTGATTTCCTGTGCTTGGGAAGTCATACGGGTGTGCCGCTCAGACCAGTCTTCTTTGTGTATGCCTTTCAGTTCGATTTTTAGCTTGCGGAGTTCGGCGGTGAAGTCTGCCCAACTGAGTTCGTACCAGTTTTGCAGTTTCGTTCTAAGTTTCTCTATGCTGAAATCTGCTATCAGTAGGTCAAGAAACTTATTCTTTATATCCTGCAGCTCTTTATTTTTCTCAAGCATAATATTGGCAAGCTCTATGAAAGGTAGTTGTGCTTCAAGAGAGATGGTGGGAATAAATAGTTTTCTCACATTATTTGGTTTAACCTGAGCAAATGTTCTTCCTTCTTCTTGAGAGAATTTTTTATAAATATAATTATTAAGTTTTGAATTTAAAATTGTTACTACAAACAAATAATCATAAATTTTTGAATCTTTAATTTTCAATACATTTATGCTGTCAAGTGTAAAATATCCCTCAAAATCTACAGTTGCTTTAATATCATCAGAAGTTTGTCTTAATATTATCTTATCTTCCATAAATAATCTTTCATATCTTTGCCTGTTCAAAGAATACCATGGCAAGATACCTGCTTTAGATTCACTTCTTGTTAGTAATTTGTCTTTGAAATTTAAAAGATAGTTTCTTATATTGGTAAATTCATCAATTTGACAATTTCTATAAGTATATATTAAATTATGATTTGTATTTTCAAGAGTATATCTATTAATTTCACCACCTACCAAGACATTTCTCAATAAATCCTTTTCAAAATTATTCGATTTTGCAAATTCAGAATGTACTCTGAATATTTTATCACCACCAGTTGATATACCTGAAGCCACTTCATCAACAATATCATCAATTTTAACAGATTTACTTTTTACTTTTTCAATAAGATTAAATGAAATATCTGAAACTCCTATTATATTTGCAGGCATGTTAATTACATTGTTTGAATTAATCAATTGAAAATTTTCATTTATATTATTGTGCTTTATTATTTCATTTCTTATATCTTTGAAATTAATAAAATAATTGTTATCCTGACATTTTTTTGCAACGAACAAACAAGTAGGAACATCAGCATCTTGAAAAACCCCATCCCCGAAATTTAGAACTATTTCTAATTTGTTACTTTGTACAAGAAATAATCTTGTCTTAAAATATTCAAATTGGAATAATAAATTATTTGGTACTATTAGAGAGATTAATCCATTATGTTTCAAAATTCTAAAAGATTGAGAAATAAAATAATTGAATGTATCAATAGTTCGGAAATGTACATCTTCATACTTTAATTTAAAATACTCTTTTTCAATATCTGTAAGTCCTGCCCCATACGGTGGATTGCCAATAACGACATCGAATCCGCCGGTGAATTGTGGCTTGAAGGCTTCTTCGATTGGAGTAATCATTTCCTGAACAAGGGGTTGCAACCCCTTGTTCAAAGGCAAATCATGTTTAATTCTATTGTTGTTGATGTATTGAATTGTATTATATAGTTTTTCATCATTTTCAATAAATGAAGTATTATATTTCTGTGCCCAAAGATGGAATTCCGAATCATTATCAATATTCAAATATTCTTTTATTTTTTGTGATGATTTTCCTTTCAGTTTGCGAACTATATTTGATATTTCCTTCTCTTCACAAATTAGTAGTAAATGTATATGGTCATCACAAATATTGAATGCCGGTACTATATATTTATTTTCCAAAACTATATCTTTGATATGCTTTGTAACTTCGATTTCCATCTCTTCGTCAAACTGCCAACTATGACCTTGAACAATGCTGCCTGAAACAAGGTGTGTAGCATCAGCCTTTTGGACAAGGGGTGTAGTATCAGCCTTTTGGACAAGGGGTTGCAACCCCTTGTTCAAACAGCCCTTGTTCAAACGGTCCTTGTTCAAACAGCTCTTGTTCGGATCAGTTATTTTCAGTTCCTTTACCTCATGTCTATTGGGTGTAGCATCAGAATCATGAACAAGGGGTGTAGCATCAGAATCATGAACAAGGGGTGTAGCATCAGAATCATGAACAAGGGGTTGCAACCCCTTGTTCAGAGGCAAATCATGTTGCAACCCCTTGTTCAGAGGCAAATCATGTTGCAACCCCTTGTTCAGAGGCACATCATGTTGCAACCCCTTGTTCAGAGGCACGCTCTTGTTCATTCTTCTTTTTCTGATTACATTTTTATAAGTTATCATTCTCTCACTGACACGTGAGTTATATGTTACCCAAGTAATATGCCACGCCTTTAGTTCTTTTTCTTTAAACACCTGCGGAAACTCCTTTTCCCAGTTAAATGCTTTATCGCCGGCTACTGCGGGGTCGTCTATCAATGAATTGCCGCATTTGATATTGCTTGTGAGTGTGTTTAGTTTTCTGCCTTTTTGTGCAGTCCTAAGCCATAAGGAAAGTTTTGCGATTTCGACGGATTCTTCGTTTATATCCACACCGAATATATTATTTTCGAGAATGTCGTTGGTAATATCGGCAAAAACCAAGCCCCCACCGAATAACAAAGCCCGCAGTTCATCGAGCTTTCTGTGCTCTTCGATGAGAAATTCGAGTGCCTGATTGAGGAATGCACCCGAACCGCAAGCGGGGTCAAGTATTGTGATTGTTAGAAACCAGTTGCGGTAATTGCTGAGCTTTTCGTCGAGTGCAATGATTATGTCCTTATCTTTATTGGTTCTTTCGATTGCATACTCTTCGGGGTTGATGCCGAATTCGGCTCGTTTTTCAGCACATAATTTCCCGACAGTATTTTCGACAATATATTTTGTGATGTATCTGGGAGTATAGTAGATGCCGTCTTTTTTGCGTTTGGATTTCTTGGATGAAGTTCTTACTTCTTGAACAAGGGGTATAGCATCAGAATCATGGACAAGGGGTTGCAACCCCTTGTTCAGATCTGACATCTGCAATCCCTTGTTCAGATCTGACATCTGCAATCCCTTGTTCAGATCTGACATCTGCAATCCCTTGTTCAGACAGCCCTTGTTCAGATCTGCTTGGATATTTTCGATTTCCCCAAGCGAATGTTCGAAAATATGCCCGAGAATATTGACATCAACTTCGGTATCGAAATCGTATTGGGATAATTTCAGGGTATGATGGTAGAGAATTTCGTCATCAATAGTGATGTTGTCCAAAATTTCATCATCAGCGAAAAGCCCGCCATTATAGGCAAAAATTTCCATGTTCTTATTCTTGAATCCGGTATTGAGGTAGCCGAAATATTTCTTGAATCTGTCATAGAGTGGAATGTATTCATCGAGCACATCACGCAAAGTTTCCCATTGATTAATAATTTCCCTGATGGCATTTGGTGGCAGAAGCAGGCGATCTTCAGCAAAGAATACGAACAAAAAGCGGTCGAGAAGCTTTTGGGTTTTCTTGAAGAGGAGGAGTTTGTCAAGCTCAGGATTATTCTCAACGAGATTATTATAAATGGCGTTTCGGAATTTGGAGTAATCGGCATAGAGCTTTTTGGTAATATTTTCTTCCTGCAAAAGGGAAGAGTCCTTGATTTTGAGCGGAACATCATTCAGCAGATTGTCTTTGGCAAGGCAGAGCCAGAGCAGACAAAACTGATTTCGTGAAAGATTAAATAAGTCGAAATCAATGTATTCAACGGCATTACGGATATAAAAACGCAGTTTGCCGAAATTCGATGTGATGACATAAATACATTTGGGATGATGATTTTTGTAACCAAACGCCTGAGATTCGATTGTATCAAGGTCGGTAGTGGCGAGCGATTTCAGTTCGATGACGGCAAGTGCTTCACCTGCACGGAGAATAGCACCGTCGGCTTTGCGGCTGTTGGTGATATTTTTATATTCGGAAATGAGATTGTAATCGGGCTCTGGCTGGAGGGTATAGCCAAGAATATTGACGAATAATTCCCGTAGAAAGCCTTCCTGAAACTGCTCTTCCTTAGCAGATTTAATGTTTTGCTGAATCAGCTTATTGCCAAAATATGCACTGAATGCTGAATATTTAGCATCTATGAGAGCTGAATCCAGCTCATTGATATATTTTTTTTCAACCGACTTTTGAAATAAACTCATTTTATCCTTTTATTCTCCTTTTTAATCCACTTATCATCATGCAAAATACTATTTTATCGTCGTTTTCAATCCAAAAGTATCATGCTAATCCGTATGCTTTGGCAAAAAAACAGCCCTTTCGCAATCTGAAGCATTGGCTTGTGTGTCGGGGCTTGCAAAT
>JBAYPL010000240.1:0-4283 GCA_041677745.1 Kapaibacterium sp. (SeqCode) | reverse complement strand
GCGGTCAGATATTACCATACTCTTCCGTTCAACACCCATGATAACCTTGTCTTTCGCATTTTCAAAGTCATACATGGTAACCTTGTCGCTGTCTCTTCTTGCAGCGAGTAGTGCGGCTTCATTTACGATATTTGCTATGTCGGCTCCGGAAAATCCGGGAGTTCCTTTGGCAAGGGTGAGAATATCTACGTCATTTCCGAGGGGTATTTTATTGGTGTGAACCTTAAAGATACCTTCTCTCCCTTTGACGTCAGGACGATCAACCACAACTTGTCTGTCGAATCTTCCGGGTCTTAAAAGTGCCGGGTCTAATACATCAGGTCTGTTGGTGGCTGCAATAATAATCACACCGCTGTTTTGCTCAAATCCGTCCATTTCAACGAGAAGTTGATTCAAGGTCTGTTCACGCTCATCATGACCTCCGCCTAATCCTGCACCTCTGTGCCTGCCGACAGCATCTATCTCGTCAATGAATACTATACAGGGGGCACTTTTTGTTGCTTGCTCGAATAAATCTCGTACTCTACTGGCACCTACACCGACAAACATTTCAACAAAATCTGCTCCGGAAATTGAAAAGAACGGAACATTAGCTTCACCGGCAACAGCACGAGCAAGAAGTGTCTTGCCGGTACCGGGAGGACCCAACAATAATACTCCTTTTGGAATTTTACCGCCAAGTCGCTGAAACTTCGAAGGCTCTTTCAGAAATTCAATTACTTCTTGCAATTCGTATTTGGCTTCGTCAGCGCCTGCTACATCGTTGAATGTTACTTTAGGAGAGCCTTCATTCAATAATTTTGCTCGTGATTTCCCAAATGAAAATATTCCTTTTGGTCCACCGCCTTGCATCCGACGCATGAAAAATATGTACAGACCAATAAGAAGAACCCATGGCAAAAGGGGAAGTATATAGTTCCAGAAAGCTCCGTCACCTTCCTCATAAGACCAGGCAATGCCCTTTTCAGCCCATACTTGTTCTGTCTCGCTATCAAGTACTCCGAGCTTTGTCGAAAATCTTGTTATTGCTCTTTCTCTTCCTTCTGCTGTTATGTTCACAGGCTGTTTAAGTTCGCCGCGGAATTCATATTTGTTATATTGTGTTTTTACTATTACGGCTTCTTTTATCAAATCCTCTTGCAAAAATCTTTGATATTCTGTATAAGTAACAGGCCATTCCTGACGCTGATTACCTTGCATAAATACATAAACAATGAATATACCGGCAGCAAGTACAAACCAAAGCATCATATTACGCATAAAATTAGCCGGTGGCATCTTACCGTCACCTAATTTTTTGAATTCATCAAATGGATCTCGTTTGTTGTTCTTATTCTTATCATTATTGTTTGGCGATTCTGCCATCAATATCCTCCGAATGGAATCATCAGTAAAAAAATATATGATAATGACGTAATATATACGCCATAATTTTTGGAAACTTGACTTAATTATTTATATTTAAGGAATTAATCTTAAAATTATTTTACATTATAAAAAATATATGTATGTCCGGACTTGTGAATTTCTTAATAATTTGCTGCTTTATAATAAAGATATCGAATTATTTGTGAAAGAAATCAATGAAAAATTTTGTTGATACAGGAGAATATGTTACTTTTGTAACAAAACGCTGAGAAAAGATTTTTATAATTTTTTCAAGGATAATGTTTATAATATTCTGCTCCGGAGGCAAACTGATGGAAAAGAGAATTGGAACGGCTCTGATACTTATTGAAAATAAGGCTGAAGTCGAATTGCTGAACAAAATACTCAGCAAACACAGTGACATAATACTTGGAAGGCATGGTATGCCTCTCAAAGACAGACAAGCAAACGTCATATCGCTAATTTTTGAAGGAACTACTGACGAAATAGGTTCATTAACAGGGAAACTAGGCAAATTATACGGTATTCGGGTTAAATCTATTTTATTGAAAAATAATTCTCATGAGGTTTTATTATGAAATATTATCCTCAGAATTACAAAATCCCTGACGAGGCGATGAAACCCTTTATTGATGATTCTGAAATCATCAATATATTGAGCTCTGTGAAACCCGATAAACAGCAGGTACGTGATATAATAGCAAAATCCCTTGACAAAAACAGATTGAGTATGGAAGATTGTGCTGTTCTCATAAATGCCGACGGGGAAGACATGATTAGTGAAATAAAGGATGGCGCAAGAGAACTCAAAAAGAAAATTTACGGTGACAGAATTGTATTGTTTGCACCTTTGTATATCGGCAATTACTGCTTGAATAATTGTTCCTACTGCGGTTTCAAGCATAGTAACAAAGAAGTAGTCAGGAAGACTCTCTTAGAGAATGAACTAATCAAGGAAGTGAAATCACTTGAAAATAATGGTCATAAACGCTTGATATTAGTTTTCGGCGAGCACCCTACATATTCACCGGAATTTATTGCACAGTCCGTAAGAACTGTTTATACTGTAAAAGAGAGAAACGGAGAAATTAGAAGAGTAAATATCAATGCAGCTCCCCAGGATATTGAAGGCTTCAAAACAATACATGATGCAGGCATAGGAACCTATCAGATATTTCAGGAAACATATCATCACGATACTTATAAAAAAGTTCATATTTCAGGTAAAAAAAGAGACTACAATTGGCGTTTAACAGCCTTAGACCGTGCTATGGAAGCTGGTATTGATGATGTGGGTATCGGTGCATTGTTCGGATTGTACGATTGGAGGTTCGATGTACTCGGGTTAATTAGACATGTAAATCATTTTGAAGCCGTATATAATGTAGGACCACATACCATATCTTTTCCAAGGATTCAATACGCTTCCGAGATGAACTTAGATATGAAGTATCAGGTAAGTAACAGTGATTTTACTAAGCTGGTCGCAATTCTGCGATTGGCTGTTCCATATACCGGAATGATTCTTACTGCAAGAGAATCTGCTGAGCTTCGTGACGAAATAATGGAGTTCGGTGTTTCACAAATTGATGGCGGCACTAATATCGAACTCGGCGGGTATAGCGAGGAGAACAAACTCATTCAGAATATCAACAAAGAACAATTTACGATTAATGATGATCGCACCTTGAACGAAATCATTCATGAACTGCTTAGTGCCGGATACATACCTTCATTTTGTACAGCATGCTATAGAATGGGGAGAACAGGTGAACATTTTATGGAATTTGCAGTCCCGGGTTTTGTAAAAAAACTTTGTACACCCAACGCTATGCTCACGCTTGCAGAATATCTTGAAGATTATGCACCGGAAGAAACTAAGACTCTCGGTTATGATTTGATTTACAAAAAAATTAAAGAGTCTGATTCAGTGTCAAATATAAATTCATTGCTTGATAAGTTAGAACTTGTTAAACAAGGTAAAAGAGATTTATACTATTAAGCACGCATCTAATTTCATGCTCTTGATTATCAAACTGCTGATAGTATTTAATGGATTTTGACGTTTTAATCAGACTGAAACGATTATATAGTCTGAAAAAATTACAGCCGATTTCTACGTTCGAATAAGTGGAAATCGGCTTTACTTTTGTCTTGATATTATTGTTATAAACAAAAATAGAATTGAAATTATTACACTCGGTAATCACTCGGAAAGCAAGCGATTTGATGTTATAACAGCGTTGAATACGATTTGTTATGTCGCACATAAAAGCTTGATATGAATGAATGTTAGTAGAATGTCTAAGTCTGACTTGCAAAATTATTAGTTATATGATAAAATTTATTTGTAATTGTGAAAAAAAATTGCCAATTTTGTATATTCATTTTGTGTATATATTGAGAAAGATAAATTTTGGAATCTGTTAAGAAGCGTAAAAGCAATAAGAGTATGGTCGCAAGGAAGAACAACTCTAAGGGTATTTCAATAGAAAAAGCCAATGAACCGGTGAGAATTAATAAATTTCTTGCCGAAGCCGGCGTTGCTTCTCGCAGAAAAGTTGATGAATTGATACTTGAAGGATTGGTTAAAGTTAACGGTAAGTTGGTTGAAGAACCCGGGGTTAAGGTTAGTGCCACTGATTTTATAACAGTCAACGGTGATCCAATAAAAGAAATCAAACACAATATATATATACTTCTGAATAAGCCTAAAAATATAATAACAACAACGAGCGATGACAAAGATAGAAAGACTGTTCTGGACATTGTCAAGAAACACGACAGGATTTTTCCAATCGGAAGGCTCCGGAAATTGAAAGTCCGGTTTACTCGACTGCTGTCGGACTTGCCCTTTGGAATATTGATGAGAATAATGAAAATGAACTTGCCGG
>JBAYPL010000239.1:0-4292 GCA_041677745.1 Kapaibacterium sp. (SeqCode) | reverse complement strand
TTAATACAGCTCGTATTTCTCGCTGTCTTTGAAATCCGACGATTGACTGCTCAATCATTTTGGGTGATAATAAACGCAAAGTGTCACCCGGCAACAGTCTCAACCTGTCAGCGAGAGCATTACCCATTACAATACCAGGGAAGCCGTCCTTAGTTAAGATATTAAAATCACCGAAAATCGTAGTCTTTCTTACTCCTGATAAATAATCAATATTTTCATACGGTACCGTAACCATTGAAAAGACTTGTAATTCTGTTCCATTTATGCCGATTACTCTTCCTGATATTGTCTTGGTCAAGATGGAAATTTCCGGTAAATTATCCAACTTGTCAATTAATGTATCGGAAACAGGAATCCATGCTCCTTTAGTAGGAACAAGCTTTATGTGTGGGTCAAAGCCAATGAATTGAGACTTTGTAAGATTTTGAAAACCGTTAAATATTGACAATACTGTAATTAGAGCGGCAACTCCGACAGTTATTCCTATCAAGGACAAAAAAGTAATAACCGAAATAAAATGGAAAGACCTTTTCGTTCTGATATATCTTGAAGCTATTAAAAATTCAAATTTCATCATTGAAATAATTTGTAATTCCTTATATCATCAAGGAAAAAATTTTGTGCCGATAAAGGCTCATCATCATCTGTGTATTTTACTTTTTCATATTCGCCGGAGCTGAGGAGATTCCATGAATTGCAATTATCTTCCCAGTAAATATTGAGAATTCTCCATAGCTGGTCTTGAAGATTTTTTTCAAGTATGGGGAACATAATTTCCACTCTTCTGTGCAAATTTCTCGACATCCAGTCGGCACTCGAAAGGTAGTACTCATCGTTGCCGCCATTTTTGAAATAGAATATACGGCTGTGCTCAAGGAAACGTCCTATAATACTTTTTACTTCAATATTTTCACTGAATCCGTTTATGCCCGGTCGGAGACAGCATATACCTCTGACGAGCAGTTTTATCTTAACGCCCTTTTGAGAAGCTCTATAAAGTGCAGGAATTACTTCTCTGTGAGCGAGTGAGTTCATTTTGGCAAATATCATGCCCGGATTCTCAGGGGTATGCAGTTCTATCTCACGCTCAATTAATTCAAGCAGACGCAGGCGGAGATCAACAGGAGCAACAACAAGATGATTCCAGTCCTTATGATAAGAATAAGCTGTCAGATAATTGAATAAATAGGTGGCATCTTCACCAAATTTTTCATTTGATGTGAAATATCCTATATCGGTGTAGAGTCTTGCAGTTACCTGATTATAGTTACCTGTTGACAGATGCACATAAGTTTTTAACTTATTTGATTCTCTTCTGACAATCAATGCAATCTTGCAATGGGTTTTGAGATTTGGAACTCCGTAAATCACATGTGCTACTGACTGTTCAAGAGCCTTTGCCCAGATAATATTCTTTTCTTCGTCGAATCTTGCTTTAAGTTCAACAAAAGCAGTAACGAATTTGCCGTTTTCAGCAGCTCTTTTTAAAGATTCTACAACATCCGAGTTGCTTCCGGTCCTGTATAATGTTATTTTTATTGCTAATACATCCGGATCGTTGGCAGCATCGGAGATTAATTTTACGGTAGTAGAAGAAAATGAATCAAAGGGATGATGAACTAAAACATCATTTTTTTTGAGATAATTGAACAATTCATGTGGTTCTCCGAGAAACTCAGGAATTTTTTTTGATACAAAGGGTATATCTTTCAGATTTCTTTTGTCAAGTTTAAGCAATTCCATAAAATCTACGAGATTTAGAGGTCTGTCATGAATATACAAATCATCAGGTTCGAGTTCGAGAGCTTTCATCAATAAATTTGCAAGATAATCAGGCATTTTTGCTGTTACTTCGAGCCTGACTGCTGCACGTCCCCAGTTCCTTTGTTTGACCTGTTCGGCAATTTCGGAAAGCAAGTCTTCTGCCTCATCTTCAGCTATATCGAAGTCGGCATCTCTGGTAACTCTAAAAGTATTAGCCGCTTCAATAATTAATCCCGGGAATATAATATCGGCAAAAGAAATTATGATATGCTCGACCAGTACATATCTCAAATAATCGTATCCTTTAACCGGAATAAATCTTGTCAATATGTTAGGAATTTGGATAAAAGCGACATGCTTCTCAGGATTATCGTTAGTCGGGTCATCAAGAACAAACGCTATGTTCAGACTTCTGTTGATTAATCGCGGGAATGGGTTTGCCGGTCCCAAGCTGATTGGAGTCAGAAGTGGAAGGACTTCATTTTGGAAATATTCCTTTAAAGCAAATTTGTCCTTGTCGGGCAGGTCCCTGTAATGGTCTATTACAATTCCGTTTTTTGCTAATTCCGGGAAAATTTGTTCTTTTAGGATTATCTCTTGTTGCTTATATATTGGTATAAGATTATTTCTTATATGTTTTAATTGTTCAACGGGACTTTTGCCGTCATAAGAAAGTTCTACGACATCTCCTGCTACCTGACTTTTAAGTCCTGCGACTCTTATCATGAAAAATTCATCTAAATTAGAGCTTAATATTGCACAAAATTTCAAGCGTTCCAACAGCGGTTGTTCCGGATTCTCGGCTTCTGACAGAACCCGCCTTTGGAACTCTATTAAGCTCAACTCTCTGTTAAAATACAATTCATGGCTCGACAATGACTTCGACTTGTTGTTCGTGTTTTTCGAGCTCTTCTTTAATTTGCCTTCCGTTGATACGGTACGGCTTTCTGCCTTTTCTACAAAAATCATATTTCCAATCACTTTAAATCATGTCGTGTATAAAATCAGCGTCCCTGAAACGATGTTCGTATAATCGTTTTTTCTTTTGACAAAAATTATTAAAAAAATATGTAAACTCAGAAATCAATAGAATATTTTAATATAATAATTCAAGAAATCATTTGAACATATAAATATGTACATTATGAATAATATCTTCAAACAAATTAACACTGATTGTCCGTGAATCGGTTGATTATATTGTTTATATTATATTGCTAATTCTTATGAAGCTATGTCAATAATTTATTAAAAATATCACAGTTTGTTATACAATTGATTCATTCGATTATTATAATGAGGAGAATCACCCTGTTGATTATAGCCGATTAAGTCACCGGATATTGATATTCTCAGCTCCATGCAATTCAGACAGTCTTCTGCTTCTTCATTTGTACAAGGCTTATTTTCATATAATTTATAATAATCTCTGAATCTTCCGGGAGTAATATTAGGCATAACAATATTAGCACCTGCTTTCAGAGCTTTTTCACGGCCTAATTTATCAATTGTTTGCATAGCCGTAGAAGCAACAAGATTAATATTCTTCATCATTATTCGCATAATAGCGATCATTTTCAAGGTGAGATTGAACCTTTCTTCAGTTGAAATCAACTCATGTCGTCTGTCGTACAGAGGTGTATCTTTATGCTCGAGATAAGGTCCCATTCCACACATATCAATATCCAAGTCTCTCATGAAAATCAAATCATCGGCAAGGTGTTCAATGCTCTGCCCCGGAAAACCAACCATAACTCCGGTACCAACCTGATAGTTCAAATCTTTCAAAAATCCTAAACATTCCTTTCGCCTGTCGAAGTTGTGAAGCTTATTTTTCGGATGCAATTTATAGTATAATTCTTGATTTGAGGTCTCTATACGTAATAAATACCTTTTAGCTCCCGATTCTCGCCAAAGTTTGTAAGTTTCGACATCTTGCTCTCCGAGTGAAAGGGTTATGCCTATTTTCCCGTTACTGATTTCCATTGCACGTTGTATAAGCTTATTTATTCTTTCTGTATGTTTCGGCGACTCGATTTCTCCTCCCTGGAACACTATAGAGCCGTAATTGTACTCTATCGCTGTCTTAACAGCTTCAATAATTTCGTCGTCACTCAAATTATATCTTACGAGGTTTTTATTTCCTTTTCTAATGCCGCAATACAGACAATTCTTCCCACAAACATTGGAGTACTCTATGAGTCCTCTGAAATAAGTCATCTTACCGACATATTTTTCTTTAATTTCGGCTGATTTCTTGTAAAGCAGTTTACGTCCTTCAGTATCCGTCTCTAATAGTCTGATTAAGTCACTTTTATCAAATTTATCTTTATCTAATATCATTTCTATTGACATATCAATTCGGTTATGATGTAACATGACTTAAAGACAACTGCAAATAGGTATTATTTTAATTTTTAGAATACGGATTATGGAGAACTTTCATGTAATATTAACGTAAATGAAGTATATTTGTAATTTTGTTAACAGTAAAGGCATAAAAAACGAAGAATGAATAGGAGAAAATT
>JBAYPL010000238.1:0-4301 GCA_041677745.1 Kapaibacterium sp. (SeqCode) | reverse complement strand
TCCCGTTTTCACGGGAAAGACAGAGAAGTAGATTCCCGTTTTCACGGGAATGACAGAGCGACAAATAAAGTCATTCCCTCGCAAGAGGGAATCCAAAGAGAGAGAAAGAGAATAGATACCCGTTTCCACGGGAATGACAAAGAAGTAGATTTCCGTTTACACGGGAATGACAGAGCGACAAATAAAGTCAGGGGCTATCTTCTAATGAGACAGCCCCATTTATTTATAATATGAGTACACATTCTGTTTAGAAGTTCATGAGTTCCACAAGGTGGTCATATACTTTGTGCTCATTCGGAAGTACATCATCTTCATAAACAGGAGCATAAGGAATATGAGAGTCTTTCGCAGCGAGACGCATGACAGGCGCATCTAACCATGAGAAAGCCTGTTGTGAAATTGTAGCCGACACTTCAGCACCAAACCCGGTGGTCAAAGTGTCTTCATGCACAATAAGTACTCTTCCGGTATCTTTTACAGACTCGAGAACTAATTCCTTGTCCCAAGGGCTTATTGTTCTCAGGTCAAGAATACGCACGGAGCCACCGATTTCTTTCTCGAATCTTTTCACGGCATTCAGAGAGTCTCTTACTCCCATTCCGTATGTAACGATAACAGCATCGCTTCCTTCTTTCACAATTTTGCCCTTACCGAAAGGAATGAGATAATTCTCATCCGGTTCGATAGTTCTTGCGAAAGGTAATCTATACATACCCTTATGTTCGCAGAAAATAACAGGGTCATCAATACGGCAGGCAGTCTTCAGCAGACCTTTTGCATCGGCAGCATTGCTCGGATAAGCAATATATAATCCGGGAATATGAGAGAAAATACTTTCAATATTCTGTGAGTGGCACAGTCCGCCATGGATATAACCACCAACAGCAACACGAGTAACAACGGGTGCTTTGAAACCGCCGTTAGACCTGTATCTCATCGTTGCAACTTCATTCTTATACTGCATGAATGCGGGCCAAATATAGTCTCCGAACTGGATTTCTATCACCGGTTTATAACCTCTGACTGCAAGACCCAGAGCCACGCCAACGATAGAAGCCTCGGCAAGAGGAGAGTTGAACACGCGGTTAGAGCCGAACTCATTGGTCAATCCGCGAGTAGCAGTAAATACACCTCCCTTAGGGTCAGCAATATCTTCACCGAAAATCACCATTTTATCGTTATGTTTCATTTCTTCGGCTAAGGCATGATTGACAGCATCCACAAGTACAATTGGATTGCCTTCTGTTGGCTCGGATGCAGCATAAGGCAAGTCGCGAGTATCATCTTCGGCATAGAGAGTCTTTAATGAATTTTCAGCTATCGGGTCAGGTCTGGTGTCTGCCCATTCGGCAGCATCATTAATTTCCTTCTTAACATTAGCTCTTAGTTCTTCAATCTCATCAGAGGTAGAAATACCATGCTCAATCAAATAATTTGCTAAAATCTTAATGCAATCTCTTTTTGATTCGGCATTTGCAAGTTCTTCTTCAGAGCGGTATTTCCTGTGGTCATCAGACGAGGAGTGAGGCAATAGACGCTCGACAACAGCATGTAACAGTGCCGGACCTCTTCCGTCTCTAATATATTTTACGGCATCACGAGCTGCTTTGACCGATTCAAAATAGTCGGTTCCGTCATATTCTTTCATGTACAGTCCCGGATAGCAACAGAAGGAATGAACAACACTTGAACCCATAGATTGATCAGCCCTTGGTACAGAAATAGCATAACCGTTATCTTGTATATGAAATAATGTCGGTAATTTGTCTTTAGTTGCCCAATTGACAGCCTCATAAAATTCACCTTGGCTGGTAGTTCCTTCACCGGAAGCTACGTAGGTAACTTCATCAGTACCATTCTTCTTAGAAGCCATTGAACAGCCAACAGCATTAAGGAACTGTGTTCCTGTCGGTGAGGACTGTGTAGGGAGGTTATATTTAGGATGTCCGTAGTGCCCGGGCATTTGTCTTCCTCCGGTAGCAGGATCCTCATCTTTGCCGAGAGCAAGTAAGAAATAGTCTTTTAGGCTGAAACCCATACCAAACGCAAATGCCATATCACGATAATAAGTCCAACCCCAGTCTTTGCCGGACTCAAATGTAAATGCTATAGCTGTTTGTGTTGCTTCATGTCCTGAGCAGCCAATATGGAAGAATGACTTGCCTTGTTTTACAAGAGTCAAGTGCTTCTCATCGGTATAGCGAGCTTGCATCATATTTTTCAATGCTCTCATCAAGTGAGCTTTGTCTAAATTTAAAGTAATGTGGGGTGCTTCCTTACGGTCAAGTTTCGTGCGGTCAACCGAACAATCGTCACCTCTACCGTGATGGCAGCGAGAACCGATTACCTCAGGCTGTATAATATCAAACTCAACAACTCGTTCATAAGATTTTGACTTTGCTCCGCTTGTTTCGTCAGCTTGAGCCTGGTTTATGATATCTGCCTTGACAGCAGTTTCGTTTCTTTTAGTTGCCGTAGAACTTTTTTTCGCCATATTTTACTACTCGTTTTTAAATTTATTTGAATTGAACATAATTATTTACTACTTTCACAAAATTGTAAATTACAGAAAATAAATTGCTTATGTCTTGGAATAAAATTGCTGGACACGAAAGAACTAAAAAAATATTGCAGAATTCCTTATTGGAAAACAGGGTTAGCCATGCATATTGCTTTACAGGTACTGAAGGTATAGGTAAAGATGCGCTCGCAATTCAATTTGCTAAAACTGCGAATTGTGCAGCACCGATTATTCATAACAGTAATATTGATTCATGCGACAAGTGTCATAGTTGCAAGGCTTTCGATAACCTGAGTCATCCTAATCTCGAATTGATATTTTCGTTGCCTGCGGGTAAATCCTCAGACTCAAAGTCGGATTCGGTTTATGATAAAATGTCACCGGAACAGATTGAGCTTATTCGGGATGAAATTTCACGTAAAGCAATTAATCCTTATCTTCCTATAAACCTTCCAAATGCTTCACAGATTAAGATAGCAGCTGTCAGAGAGATTAAAAATAAACTGTCTATGAGTTCATATAATGGTAAGCGTCGTTTTGTGATTGTTCTTAAATCTGACGAAATGAATGCTGAGGCTGCAAATGCCTTTCTGAAAACTCTGGAAGAACCGCATGAGAACATTACCATTATAATGATTACATCGAAACCCGAAGCGATGATGCAAACCATCATGTCGAGATGCCAACAGATTATTATCAAGCCTCTCGACGATACTGAGATTATTCGAAAGCTCATTATTGATGATAAACTTGATGAGGTTGATGCAAGAATAGCGGCGAGGTTTGCACAAGGCTCCTACCTAAAAGCTCTGGAATTTGTATCGGCTGAGAATCGTCAGCTTAGAAATGAAGTTGTGGATATTCTTCGATGCTGTTTAAAAAAGCAAAATTACAGGGAAGAATTTATTCGGAAAATTGAAGACTTTGTCAAGCCTAAGGACAAGAATCAAATCAACCGCAGCTTACAGATGCTGATGTTCTGGCTTAATGATGTAAACAGCATGGTTTACGGTGCAGAGCATAATCATATTGTCAATCTCGACGACCTGGACACGCTCGGTAAATTTGCAAAAGCATTCGGCGATAAGCAAATTTGCAATGCAGTCTTTGAAATTGAAGACGGAATCAATCTCCTCTATAGAAATGTTAATATTAATATAGCACTTATAACATTATTTTTAAAATTAAGACAAATTTTTATTGCATAATAAAAAATATTGTTTATTTTGCATTTATTCAGGTATGCAATCCTGAATTTATGTTCTTTTTTTTTGTTTTTATTTACAAGTTAAATACTTGTGGAATATTGTTATGATTACAGACAAATCTGAAATTGATATAAAGGCTGAAAACAATATTTCACCGGCGCCATACAGAAGTAAGTATGAGTATTTTGATGCAAATATTGAAGGTAATATAGATGATCTCGAATATATATATTCTTTACCGAAATCAGGCTTCAGTAGCCATGATTATCTGCTGCGCAATGGTGAAAAGTACTCTGAAAGGATAGTATCTGAGTATGTAGAAGTATTGTTAAAAGGAAACGTTCGCGGTATATTTCATAATGTAGGCAGTATTCCGCTGAGATTAGATGACCTTGTTATTATTGAATGTGAGCAAGGTATTGATATTGGAAGGGTATGTGATTTCGGTCCAAAGCAGGATATGAAATCAGACTATTGTCACAGGAACAATCTGGATATTTGCAAATTGTTGAGCCATTGGAATAAGGAATTTCGCTTGCAGACTTTTTTCAGCCAAAAGTGGAAGAAGTCCT
>JBAYPL010000237.1:0-4390 GCA_041677745.1 Kapaibacterium sp. (SeqCode) | reverse complement strand
TCAAAATCTTAGGATTGGGATTCGGACTGAAAACTAAATCAATATCAGAAAAGACAACACATCCGTTTGTGTCAATCAATTTAATTGCGTAAGTACCTGAATTATACAACTCAACAGTTTCACCTTTACTGCCGTCAAACCATTCATAATCAAGGTATTGACCTTTCAATCCAAGCTCTACTGTATCACCTTCGCAAGCTACGCCATCGGGTAAAATCACAAATTCAGGTTTGCTAACATCATAATATTTAACACTGTAACTTTCAGATAAACCATTGTAACATATCGAGTCAACAAACCCTCTAACACTATATTCCCCTACTTCACTAACTGTTATTGATTGCGTACTTTCACCGTTTGACCATAAATATGCATCATATCCGGCAGAGGCAGTCAAGACTATAGAATCACCTTCACACATTATACCATCGCTTTGGGAACTGATAATTGGCGGATTACCATCTGCAACAAAATACTCATAAATTCCATTTCCAACCGCCCAACCGGTCGTATCATTAATAAACCAAACATCGTCAAGTGAGGCGCCCGGTAATATGCCACAATTATCCGTAATCCAGGATTTTCCTCCGTCAGAAGTGTAGATTATACTTGCATTAAATCCAACACCCCAGCCTCTTAGTTCATCTTGCAGGAATGTACCGAACATTGGAACACCTGTATTATATTGTGTCCATGTTTTACCTTCATCATGGGTGATTCTCACACCTCCTACATTAGTAACAGTATTTCCATAGCATCCTTCAGAATATGGAATCAAGAAAGTATTACCTACCCTTGTAATTTCTTCATGCCAATCTATTCCACCTGTGTTGGATATCGGAATCCAGTTCCTGCCACCATTTACTGTTTTCCATAATACTCCGCTGCCGATAGCATAACCGATACCCTCATAATCATATATCAGCAGATCTGCCATTTTGCTACCCGGATGATTATAAATCATGGCTGCCCATGAATCACCGCCGTCTGTTGTTTTCCAAAAATATTGAGAGTCATCACAGCCACCGCCAATGACGAATCCGAAATTCTCATCCAAAAAATAAGTTCCCCAAATGTCAAAAGCATTATTCGGAGTAACATCGAACCAATTTGCTCCACCGTCTGTAGATTTGTAAATTACACCACCTGTCATCATGTTAGAGGGACCTGATGTATAACCTACACTTTCATTTACGAAATGAATACTTTCGAGCTGTATGTTTAACGGAAAATTACTTTCGGTGTATATCCTTGAACCAAGCCAACTTTTTCCTCCGTCAGTCGTTCTGAGAGTGCGACCTTCATATCCACAAATCCATCCGTATTGAGGATTTTCGGGTAAGAAATAAACGTCCAGATAGACCACATCCCAATAATCAATTGGCATATTCTCATTTTGTCTCCAAGCTGAATACACCGATACGGTTGTCAATATAGTCAAAAGTATTAATCTCAGTAAACTGTTCATCTCATACTTTTCCAAAAACAAATTTATCTTTATAATTATTACACATGTAAACGAAAATGGTTACAAAAATTGTTTACATCTGCAATGTATTTTTTAAACAGTTGAATAATTTACAGTTATAACTTTTGAGTATTGATATCTTAAAAAATATACAAATAAATTTGACTATGAATCATAATATTAATGATTAGTTAATATGTTTCTAAGTATCTTATGTTTCAATTACAAAACAGTTGTGTAATAAACCAGATATTTTTATTAACATCAATATTTTCAGCTATATCGCTTGATTAATCTTCATTAAAATTTCGATAAATTATATTAACAGAATATTAACAATGTAAATAATTGAAAGCATAGAACTTTAAAAATTCCAAGAAAAAAAGTTTCAAAAATAAAAATTTAATCTTTTGTTGTTTGAAAAAAAACTTGCTAATTTGAATTGTTAAAAATGTTGATTTTAGATAAAGATTTCTTTGACGAGCGTCATCGAACTAAAAAATACCTAAAATTTTGTTAAGAACAAAACATAATTTAGTTATTTTTTTGTCCGATGAGCAGAAAGACAAATAAACACAACATTTTCAACATGAAATTATTTTGTGTGAGTAGATACGGTTACAATAGAAACATGGCAAATACTATACAAGCAGACAACATCGTGGAAAAATCCGAAGTGATTCAAGCTCAATCGGCAACAGATGAATATAAATCATTTGCAGTCGTGAATTGGGAAAAGTGTCTTAAAATCATCAAGGATAATGTCAGTTCACAGGTATATAAGACCTGGTTTCAACCTTTGAAAGCTATAAGTTTGGACAATAACAAACTTACTTTATCGGTTCCGAGCCAGTTTTTCTTTGAATGGATTGAAGAGCACTATTATGATTTAATGAGCAAAACAATCTCACAGGTTCTTGGTGAAAAATCAACCTTGGAATATAAGATTGTATTCGATGACATAAACGAAAATCCTGCTCCAAAGTCTGTAAATTTACCCGGTTTTAGACATAATCCCAAGCCTATACAAAATGCACTTCCTTTTGAACCTATTCTATTAAGCCAGAAAGAGTTTCCAACTTATCTTAATGCAAACTATACACTCGAGAATTTTATTACAGGAGAATCCAATCAATTGGCAAGCTCAGCAGCTAATGCAATAAGTAATAATCCGGGGAAAACACGTTTCAATCCATTGGTGATTTACGGGGATACCGGACTCGGCAAGACGCATTTGGCACAGGCTATTGGTAATCATGTAGCAAAGAATTTCCCAAGACTCAGAGTCCTATATACCGACAGTGATCGTTTTTATCTTGAGTTTGTCAATGCCATTCAAAATAATAAAGTAGGAGCTTTCAGTAACTTTTATCGTTCAATTGATGTTCTGGTTGTAGATGATATTCAGTTCTTATCAGGTAAAGATAAGACACAGGACAACTTTTTCCATACTTTTAACTCTCTTTATCAATCCGGCAAACAAATAATTCTTACAAGTGATAAACCGCCACGAGAGCTTAAAGATGTTGACGACAGATTATTATCAAGATTCCAATGGGGACTGATTGCTGATGTGAAATTACCCGATTTTGAGACAAGGATGGCAATCATCAAAAAGAAAAGTCGTGATGAAGGCATCGAATTGTCCATTGATGTTATCGAGTATCTTGCAAGACACATCAAAACCAATGTCAGAGACATTGAAGGAGCCTTGATTGGACTTATAGCAAGAGCTACATTTGACAAGAAACCTATTTCAATTGAAGTCGCAAAAGAGGTAATTTACGGTGAAAAATCAGAACCTAAGCAAACTCTCTCACTTGAATTAATTAAAAACTCCGTCAGTGAATATTATGGTATTCCTGTTGATATCATGGCTTCTAAATCAAGGAAACACGAAATTGCTTTGGCGAGGCAAATGGCTATTTATCTTTCGAAGCTGTTGACAAACAGTTCACTTAAATCCATCGGTGCTGAATTTGGCGGTAGGGACCACTCTACGGTACTTCATTCATGCCAAACTATTGAGAACTATCTTGTTACAGACAAGAAGGTTAAAGCATCTTTTGAGACAATGCTGAATAAACTTAAAAATATCTGATTTTAATAATCGGAGAAAACAAAAAAAGCAACTATTTCGATTTTGAAAATAGTTGCTTTTTTGTTTACACTAATATCTGTTTTAATTAGTTTAATATTAAATTTGACTTTTCCACGTAGTCCATGACCGAAACCTATTTGGTCTGTACACTGTCTTACGGGAACAGTCATTCAATAATTTTATTATTTATTAAAGCAGAAGATTGAGTCATACTTACTTCAAGTTGCTGTGATATGCACTTAATTATAAAGATTCAAAAAGATTAGAAATTGAATGAATGAAATAAAACTTGAACAGAATAAATACAAACGCCTGTTTTATCAAGGTATGGGTGTATTCTGTGTCATTATGGGTATATTGGGAATATTTCTGCCGGTTTGGCCTACGACTATCTTTATCATTTTAGCGGCTTGGTTTTTTGTACGAAGTTCAGAGAAATATTATTTGATGCTGATAAGAAATCGAATGTTCGGAAAGATAATAAAGAATTACCGTGAATATCGAGGTATAGAGTCCAAAGCCAGGATTAAATCGTTGACATTCCTTTGGCTGACATTATTGATTTCGATGTTCCTTGTTGGCAATATTCTGATAACTTTATTATTGTTATGTGTCGGAATTGGTGTAACATGGCATCTTTACACCTAACGCACATTAACCGAAGAAGAAGTCAGACAACTTGACGAAGAAAACTATCAAACGATTACCATTGATTGAACCTTTCACCTAATATCTACGATGTTACTACTAAAAAAGCCGGATGAGTCTTCTCAACTCAACCGGCTTTTAATTAATTTGAAAGTAAATTAAATTAGTTTTCC
>JBAYPL010000236.1:0-4452 GCA_041677745.1 Kapaibacterium sp. (SeqCode) | reverse complement strand
ACAGAATGATTCAGAGGAGATTAAAGAAAAAAATCGTTTAAGCGGGGAGTCTATTTATCAAAATTTAATCAAACCGCTTGACACCCAAAAAAAATATATACTTGAATATTTTGTATTTATGAATACGCATCAAAGGAGTGATACAAAATACAGTTCTTTAGAAGAGATGTTAATTTATTCGTCAGCATATCTAGCAGATTTTGACCCCTGTAGTTTTGAGAAATACGAAGAAAAAATGGTAATAACCGAGGACAAGCTGCAGATAGATAAAACTTTGCTTGAGCAGCATAAGTGGCATCATATCAAATCAAAAGTATTCAATGTTGATAAACCTATGACCTGGTTCTGGCTCGGTTTTGCGAATGGCCCAGGTCTAAAAGGTTATTGGTATGAATATGGACTTAAATTCGACGATGTTATTATTAGGGAAGCAGGAGCCGGCATAACAAGCTATGTAAATAATTATTATCCTTGCCTGGGAGATGTTATAGAGTATAAATTTAAAATTTGGAAGGACGACCCGGAAGACCTGAGTGATTTGGAAGTTCACAACAAATTACCAGATGGTTTAGAATTCATCAGTGGTAGTTTTATACTTGATAACGATGGAGTTTTAAAAACAATAATTAAAGGTGAGGAATTTGATTCTCTTGGTATAAGCTGGCTAACTATGAATTTATTGGTTCCAAATATTGATTCATTACATGGTAAAGAATTTACAAATGAAATATATTTCCCGGATATGCCAGAAGAATTCAGACCTTCTGTCGGAAAATACAAAATATCTGTATATGCAGGGAGTAATTGGCTTGATATTAAACAGGAATTTAATACGGCAAAATGTAAAGGCGACACAGCAGAAATTACAATAACAATTAAAAATATCAGCGATATTAAAATTCATGATTTATTGGTAACTATTTTTCCGGTTGAAGGTTTAGACTATATGTGGAAACAAGTTCAGATTTGGGATACCACGTATAATTACTGGGTGGACATTCTTCGTCCCGAGCTTTACCTGAACGGAAAAATCGTTAATGTGTTTGGCTACCAAGCAGGTCAATATATTATGAATGAAAGGGATGAAATTGTTATGAACAGTTTGTTCTTAGAGCCTTCAGAATCTTTGATGATTAAATTAAAAGGTATATTAAATCATAAAGGAACCGAGATAATATCTAAAATTTCGGCTCGACCTCTGCAACAAGGATGTAATACATTCAAGATAGATACATTCTCTGTATTCAAAAATGTATTTGATGATGATATATTCCCTGCTGATACAATGGCTTGTAAATCTTTGACATTATTTTCACCTTACCCTGAATTTCAAAATGTCTGGAGTACGGGAAGTCGAGCAACATACCTTGATATTAATGAAAGCGGAAAATACAAACTTGAAGTCACGGATAATAATGGTTGTAAAATTGTTGATTCAATTTTCGTGCATTTACATGAAGAATTTGACCTCAGAATAACAAAACCAATGGGTTATCAGTATAAAGGCGACACTATTACAATTCCGGTAATATTTTACTTTAAAAATGCAATTGACAATGAAAAAAATATTGAAATAATTTTTGAGTTGGATGAAACTAATCTTGAAATTTTAGAAGGAAATTATAACTTAACTAAAATTGAAACTTTAGGAAGTAAAACCAAATATCGTCTTTTTACAAGCAGGACTATACCCAAATATCAAGCCGATAAAAATATTAAAATACATTTAAGATTTTATATAAAAAATGTAAAAAATTTGGAATACGATATAAACTTTCAAAGTGCAATATTAAATAATTATTGTCAATATTTAGATTCTGATGCGAAAATCAGGTTGTCTTATGATAGTGATAACTTAATTAAAATTTCAAATTATCCACATGAAACTGATAATATTGATATATTGCCAAATCCGTTTGGGGATTTTATTTTAATCAGATTTAATTTGATTAATCCTACTGATTTATCAATTCACGTAAATGATATATTAGGCAGACAGGCAAGTATTATTGAATTGAAAAATATTCGCAAGGGTATTTATGAATATAGATTAGATACAAGTAATTATGCGTCCGGTTTTTATAACATTTGTTTAATTATAAACGGTGAAATTATATGCAAGAAGTCTGTGAAAGTTGATTAATGTAACTTCAATTTCATGAGGATTGGCGGTAGAGTTGATGGAGTTTGTGAAGAAATAGGAGTACTCCACATCGAAAGTGGAGTACATATCATCATAGTGCAGAATCTGCACGATAGGGCAGACGTGAGCCTACATCCTGTAGCCAATTTATATACAAGCTGATTCTATTTCCATTTTATATTGCAGCCAATGCTTGGAATCTGTTTATCTGTAACGGGCTTACCGGCAAGAACTGAATCAATGGCATTGCATAAGTCTTCACCTGTAACAGGTACTCCGTTTTTTGGTCTTGAGTTGTCAAATTGTCCTCTATATACAAGTTCAAGTTTATCGTCGAACAAAAACAAATCCGGTGTACAAGCCGCAGCATAAGATTTTGCGATTTCCTGAGTATCATCGAATAAATAAGGGAAATTAAATCTGAATTTATTGGCAGTTAATACCATATTTTCAGGTGAATCTTCAGGATATTTAATAACATCATTAGAGTTAATACCGATAAAAGAAACACCGAGATTCATGTATTTATCTGATATCTCAGCGAATTTATTGCCAATATGAATTACATAAGGGCAATGATTACATATAAATGCTATCAGGGTTGCTTTCTCACCTCTCAGATTTTCAAGGCTCATATATGCTCCGGAAGCAGGATTAAACAAATTAAAGTATGGTGCCTTTGTTCCGAGTGGAAGCATATTTGATTGTGTTGCAGCCAATTCTTTCTCCTAATTTATAACTAATCAATATCTAAGAAACGATGGAGAAGCTATTTTCGTCATTGTAATTGATAATTTATTTGGAGAAATATTCTTGAGCAATGTGAGATTTATGATATTTTTTGCTGTGATGACAATTGTGATGACTTTACTTGATTTTTATGTCATTCACAGATGGAGGAAGTTCTGCATAAATAAAGAAATAAAACCTCTTTATTACAAAATTCCAATAGCAATTTCAATCCTAATGTTGACATTATTTATTTACTCAAGCTATGTAAATATTATGTTATTTCCGACACCCGATCATGTTGTGTGGGTGAATATAGCAACAGGAATTTGGTATTTGCCTAAAATATTAATTTTGCCGTTTCTGATAATTAGCGGATTAGCTGATAAAATAATAATTCTTATTAAAAAAATAAAGACATCCAGCATTCAAAATAAGAATCCTCAATTATCTAAATCCAGAAGAAAATTCGTTGGAAATTTTGCATGGAGTCTTGCCGGCATACCGTTTATTATGGCAGCTAAAGGTTTTTTTCATACTGTCTTTGATTTTAAGGTATATTATGAAAGAATTGTAATGCCAAAATTGCCTGAAAGTTTAAACGGTCTCAGACTCGTTCAATTATCCGACTTGCATTTTGGAAAATATATTAATGGTGAAATGCTAAAAGATTTGAACAAAAAAATTGAAAATTTATCACCGGATATAATTTGTATCACAGGTGATTTTGTTAATTTCAGGTATGAAGAATTAGATTACGGGCATGAATTCCTAAAGAATTTGAAAGCTAAGCATGGTGTTTATGCATGCCTTGGCAATCATGACCACTACATGAGCGACGATGACCATCTTAAATTAATAAAAAGAATTAAGAGCACCGGTGTAGATTTAATGATTAACGAGCATAAGACATTATCAGTCAACAATTCTTATCTCAATCTGATATCCATAGATAATTTTGGTTCAAGACAAACTTACGGAGATTTTGAAAAAGCCTTTTCGGGTGTTGATAATTCGTTTGTAAATATATTGCTTAGCCATGACCCGAGGACTTGGGAAAGCCATGTATTAAACGGATACGATGCTGATCTGACCCTGTCGGGTCATACTCACGGAGGTCAGGTGGCTATTGAGTTCTTAGGAATGGAGTTAGCACCTGTGAAAGCCGTTTACAAGCATTATATGGGATTGTATAAGCAAGGCTGGAATTACCTCTATGTGAATCGCGGTATAGGTGTATCCGGTCCACCAATCAGGCTTGGTATCAATCCGGAAATCACTCTTCTTGTGCTTGAAAAACCTGATTTAAGGGTTTAAGTGCATATTGATGTGCAAGTGAGCTGAATTATTTGAATAAGCGATTTGATTATAATTATAATTAACAAATGAATACTTAGAATTCCTTGATGAACTCAATCAATTAAATGCTACTTCTCCTAAAAAGACAATAGATCAAAGTAGATATATATTTAAAATATTATTGATATATTATGTAACAGAATAGAATTTCATTTGTCATACAAATAAAATGAATACAAAATTCAAAAAAGTTTTTGTTTGTTCGCAAAATGGAAATACTT
>JBAYPL010000235.1:0-4463 GCA_041677745.1 Kapaibacterium sp. (SeqCode) | reverse complement strand
TCAGACAGATTGTGCCTGACGTATTCCGTCAAAACATCTGTGTTTTTTGTGACCTTATGATATTCTATCAATGATTCGAGTATAAGCGGCAAATCACGAATAGGAACAGCTTCATTAAGTAATCTTTGCAATACTTTCTGAACTGTCGAGACAGGCAGATTGTCAGGAGTAATTTCCTCTACGAGAGCAGGATAATCCTCTTTAAGGTTATCAATTAAATGCTTAACATCTTGACGTGTAAGAAGTTTTTCACTATTACGTTTTAGTAATTCTGTCAAATGAGTAGTCAGAACAGTAGGAGCTTCAACAACTGTATATCCGTTAATTTCTGCATTTTCTCTTTCAAAGTTGGAAATCCATGTAGCCGGAAGACCAAATACCGGCTCAGTAACTTTCACACCGGCTAATTCTCCCTCGGCAGTTCCCGGGTTCATGGCAAGTACCATATTCGGATAAAGAATATTCCGAGCAATTTCATTTCCACGCACTTTGATTACATATTCCTCAGGCTCCAACTGCAAATTATCTCGAACTCTTACAGGCGGTAAAATTAACCCTAATTCGACAGCCATTTGTCTGCGGATATTAGTAATTCTTTTAAAAACATCCCCCCCTTGTGACTCATCAACAAGAGCTATGAGATTGTAACCAAGTTCAATTTCAACCGGATCAATTTTCAGTAGTTCTTCCACGGGCTGTTCTTGAGGTTTAGCCTCTTCGTCGGCTGTTTTGATTTCTTCATTTAGTTTCAGAGCATCTTCTTTTATGATTGTTTGCTGTCTTACATAACCTATGACACCGGCAATTCCTGCTAACAAGAAGAAAGGAATAAACGGGAATCCCGGAAGTAATCCCATTATGATTAAAGCACCTGAGGACATAAACAGAGGCTTGGGATTTCCTGCAAATTGTCTTGCTAATTCAATGTCAAGATTATCAGTTGAAGCAGAACGTGTCACAACTAAACCGGCGGCTATAGATATCAATAAAGAAGGAATCTGAGAAACGAGCCCGTCACCTATCGTCAATATAGTATAGAGTGAAGCAGCATCAGAAAATTCCATACCCCTTTGCAATACACCAATGGCAAAACCTCCAAGGATATTTATTGTTGTTATGATTAATCCTGCTATAGCATCTCCCTTTATAAACTTTGCCGCACCATCCATAGCACCAAAGAAATCTGTTTCTTTTGATAAGTCATCTCTGCGTTTCCTTGCTGTCTGCTCATCAATATACCCTGCATTCAAATCAGCGTCAATTGACATTTGCTTGCCCGGAAGAGCATCAAGAGTAAATCTTGCGGTAACTTCTGCTATACGGCTCGAGCCCTTAATAATAACCACAAAATTAATAATAACCAAAATGAGGAATATGATTATACCTACTACATAATTTCCCTTGATGACAAACTCACCGAATGCAGTAATTACTTGTCCTGCTTCTGCTTCACCAAGTATTAATCTTGTGGATGCTACATTTAAGCCTAATCTGAATAAAGTTGTTATTAGCAACATCGTTGGGAAGGCAGCTAAATCTAAGGGATTCCTCAGATAAAGAGATACAAGAAGTATCAATATTGAAAATGCAATATTGATACTCAGAAAGAAGTCTAGGATAAAACCCGGCAGCGGTATAATCAATAAACCGATAATCAGAATGATTGCTCCGGCGAGCATCATATCCGTATTAGCTGCTACCTTAGAACCTATCGAAGTGCGGAATTTCTGCATCGAAGGTGTATTCAAGAAAGATGATTGGTTACTTTTCGCCATATCACTTCATTTTTTTACAAATTCATTCAACAAATGTACTCTTGCAATTAATTTGCCAAAATAATTGCCGAACAATTTTATAATTAATTCGTCTTCAATCGAACTATGATACATGGTTTGTTAAAAATTATAATCAAACAACATGAACAGATTAACTATTATTTTGATTTTATGTGCATTTTTATCAGGTATTACCGAACTCAGGAGTCAAGCTCTATTCCAACCAGATAATCTGGATTTTGAAAAAGGTGTGCCCGGCTATATACCACCATATTGGAAGACCGCACGCAGTTTATTAGAAGCCGGTTCTAAAGTTGAAACTACAGAAATCTCACCTTATGAAGGCGATTTCTGTGTCCTGCTAACTCATGTGGACCCGTCAACTGATATGAAGAAAATTGATGAATCTGCCTTGCCGATTTATTTGATTTTAGATGCTGCTCCCTACCGCGGTAAAACCGTAAAATTGAGTGCTCATGCCAAGATTCAAACAGGTTCACATTTAAGTTCCGGTGAACTTTGGGCTATAGGTAGAACAACAAAAGAAGATTTTACTTTCACTAAGTACCAGAGTGAGAATCCCATAATAACAGACCACTGGCTCCCATACAGTATTACTTTTGATGTACCTGATGAGACAAATGAGCTCCGCATTGGTATTTTAATCAAGGGGACAGGAAGTCTCAGAGCTGATGATTTTAAACTTGAAATTATTCAGCCCGATTCGGCTGTTAATGAACCTGCCAGAAAACTAAATAATCGAGAATTGAATAATCTCAAAGCACTTGCATATTTGGAAGGATATTTGAGGTCATTTAATCCTGCAATTGATTATTCAATTAATAAAAACGACAATTCTGCTCTATACGCTATTTCGAATGCTGAAAAGATGAAAACTGACAAAGAACTTGAGAATTTTCTCAATAAATACGCCAAAATGCTATCACCTGTTTCTCTGATAAACGCTAATGCGAATGCTGATATAAATTATAACAAACCTGATGATGCCATACAATATTTAGCATATTTCAAAAAACATACAGGCGGACCGGTTGACATATCTAATGAACTGTTTGGCTCAGGTACTGTTAATATTTTCGCCTCACATCGTGAAAGAGAAGCATCAGCAGTGCAAATGATAGACGTTGTAAAACATCAGGGAGAAGAAATTAAAATCAGCGCTTCTATTAAAGTAATTCAAGAATCACCGGGAGCTAATGCGCAAATTTGGGCAAAAGCCAATGTCATAGCCTCCGACGAATATGAATTCGCTACAAGTGCAGAGAATCCTGCTATGTCATCTGAATGGCGACGTTACGAACTTACCATGAAACTCCCGCAAAAAGTCCATACAATTAAGTTGGCAATGGTGTTTTTAGGCGAAGGGAAAGCATATTTTGACGATATTAAAATTGAAAAAGCAAATGGAGAGAAGCTTGATGTATTCATTGATAATCAGGGTTTTGAATATCAAGATAGTTTGGACCTTCCGGTAAGTTGGAGTATTGACCCTAATGTATTAAGTGCAGGTTACACGATTAGTCTAACAAAATCTGAATCAAGTAAAGGCATGTCGTCTCTTATGATGGCATCTGACAGCAAAAACAGATTGAACTACCCACTCATTGGTAAATATTATTCTTATAAAATATCAGAAAAATTATTCTTACATCATCCTTTAGTGTATTACGCCAATAATTCCGGTGTTCTTCCATTACCGGATAAAAATGAATTATTTGCTGAAGGTAAACCGGCCGGTTACAATCCAAATATAAATGACAGGCATTCAAGAATTATGGGTGTCATGAAATTGTGGAATCTCATTAAACATTTCTCTAAGATAAATATTGATGAAGCTGTTTTAGATTCAGTATTGACACACGGTTTAGACAAAGCTGCCACTGATTCAAGCCATGATGAATACATTTCGACATTGCGAAGTATGCTGCTGACTACTCAAGATTCGAGGGCAATAGCATGGGCAAGTGATATACAAATTGACTATACCTTCCCTGTTATGTTACGTCATTATAATGGAACAGTTATTGCAAGTACCATTGTAGATACGAACTTAGCAATAACTCCGGGTGATGAATTACTGTCAATAGACGGAATTAAAATATCCGATATGATAAATGCTCAAGCCGATTATATTGCCGGTAATAATCATACTTACAGACTTACTAAAGCATTGGCAGAAATACGAAGCGGAACTAAGGATAGTGAACATGAATTTGAATTTCAGAATCCTGATAGAGGAAATTATAAGTTGAAGATTAAGAGAAGTACATTATTTCAAAATGTATATGATCCTCGCCCTTATGCTCTTGTCGAATTAGATACAGGATATGTTTATGTTAACCTGACAGAATTGGACGATACGAAATTAAGGGATTATATTGAAGCAATAGCGGCACGTAAAGCTGTAATCTTCGATTTGCGTGGACAGACCGGTGTCAGTGAACATCTTCTTAGTTTCCTAACTCAAGATACTTTGCAAAATGCAAGATGGGAAGTACCTGTGATAACTCATCCAGACAGAGAATTGCTCAGTTATAAAACATTTGGAGGTACAAAACTTGAACCTCAAAAACAATTATCAGAATTAGATTGTATATTCCTTATGGACGAGAAAACTTCCGGTTATTCTGAGGCTTTAATTTCAATTATAAAGCATCACAAACTCGG
>JBAYPL010000234.1:0-4473 GCA_041677745.1 Kapaibacterium sp. (SeqCode) | reverse complement strand
TTATCCTGACTGCTAAAGTCTTGGGAGTTGACATTGGAGTTGCCCGTGCTGTTGGAGCGATTGTCTTCAGTATTGTAATAGGTCTGATAATGCACTTCATTTATCGTAAAGAAGAACTTGCAAAAGTCAATACTATGGCAGAGCTACCCGAGCCTGAAATGAAAAGGAAGTTATGGCAGAATGTTATTTACTTTGCGCTTATGATTTTCATTTTGATTTTTGCGAATTGGGGTCATGCTGAGCCGGATGAAGTGTTTTTCTATACAATTTGGCAATTGAAATGGGTATTGACATCAATAAGCGGAATACTTTTTGCAGTTGTGCTTGCTTTTTGGTTCGATGTTCATAAAATGCGACTAATCATTGCTACAATTCCGGTCGTGCTTCTTACAGTATTCTTCTATGAGATACCGATGATACCATTTGCAGGTGCAATAATAGCTCTTGGCTGGCTTACTGCTACAGACAAGGATGACGATATGCAAAATTGGTTTGTTGCATCATGGGATTTTACAAAGCAGATTGCTCCACTTCTTGTTTGGGGTGTACTTATTGCCGGATTCGCACTTGGTCGTCCGGGTAATGAAGGTATAATACCATCTGAATGGATTCATAATTTGGTCGGTGGTAATTCCTTATCCGCAAATCTATTTGCCTCAGTTGTCGGTGCACTCATGTATTTTGCTACTTTGACAGAAATTCCGATAGTTCAGGGTTTAGTCGGCAGTGGTATGGGTAAAGGTCCGGCTCTGGCATTGCTTCTTGCCGGACCGGCACTATCACTTCCTAATATGCTTGTCATTCGTAGTGTAATCGGCATAAAGAAAACTGCGGTTTTTGTTACACTTGTTGTAATTATGGCTACAATTTCAGGATATATTTTTGGATTGCTTTAATTTGGTTAGTGCGTCTAATTGGTTCTTTGTTCTTTGAAAATTAGAAAACAAAGTGAAATTATTTGAAATAAAACATCAAAAATTCCGTGTCTTTTTGTGATAATCTAAAAAGGTAGTAATTATGAAATTTAGTATTGAGTATGATTTGGAAGATGATGGAAGATGGATTGCTGAAATTCCATCAATTCCCGGAGTTCTTGCTTACGGAATTGCAAAAGAGGATGCAGCAACCAAAGCCATCACACTGGCAATTGATGTGTTAACATAAGAAATCAATAACGTTATTTTCATAAATAATATTATTATAACAACTTATGACAAAAGAAGAACATATTAACTACTGGATTCAAACTTCACATGACGATTATGAAGTTTTTAAGATTTTGTTATTAAACAGAAACTACAGTCATGCATTATTTATTGCACATTTATGCCTTGAAAAAATTAATTAAAGCGCATTGGGTAAAAGATAATGATAGTAATGTTCCTCCAAAAGTACACAATCTAGTTTATTTGGTTAAGCAGACAAAATTGTTTATGACTGATGAGCATAATAACTTCTTAGCTGTTTTTAATGATTTTCAAATTCAGGGCAGATATCCTGACTATAAATTCCGTATTAAACAACTTTTATCTGAAGCATTTGTAAATCAGATTGTCAAACAATTCGATGAGGTGCGGTCATGTATGTTAAAGATTACTTAGATTACTCTACAAATTTCGTAAAAAGTATTGCAAAAAAAGATATTGGTTTACGATATGCAAAATTATTTGGTTCTTATGCAAAAGGTAATCAAAACTGCGATTCTGATATAGATATTTTACTTGTTGCTGACAAATTTGTAGGAGCAGGATTTATTGACAATTGGCTGATTGCAAACGAGCTTGTTAAATTTGATGTAATTCAGGTGAAAACTTATAGCTATGAGGATTATATAGAAGGCGACCCTTTCATCGAAGAAATCAACAAGTATGCTGTAAATATTGAGTTTAATTGACTTAGTATTATTATGATTTAAAACATCAATTTTTTTAGTTCATAAACCAACTTATGATTTTGAGTTGCATTTCGATTTTTCATTTATTTTCCCATTAATAATAAATATCCTTACAAGGAGATTACAGTAATGTATAATATTAAAATTCTTGGAACCGGTTGTTCCAAATGCTTAAAATTAGAAGAAAACGTTCGTCGAGCAATTAGTGAGATGAGCATCGAAGCAGAAGTTTTTAAGGTGACTGACTTGAATGACATTATGGCTTACGGAGTACTTATGCCTCCGGGTCTTGTAATAAATGAGAAAGTAGTATCATTTGGAAAACTCTTGAATTCCAAAGATGTTGCAAAATTAATTACTGAATTTAAAATATAAAGGAGAGTTAATATGACTGGTAGAAAATCTATTCCGTTCTTTTTAATGGTATTTTTTGCCATGCTTGTAAATATGATATTTACAATACCTTCATCGGCTCAGGATAAATCTGAAAATGTAGTGAAGGTTTATTACTTCCATGGCGAAGTAAGATGTGCTACCTGTACCAAGATTGAAAATCTTATCGCTGATGCAATGGATAACAAATTCAAAAAACTCATCGCTTCAGGAAAGTTGCAATTTAAGGTCATCAATTATAATGAGCAGAAAAACTCAATTTACGAGAAGAAATATGACCTGTATTCTCAGACCCTTATTATATCTCGGATAAAGAACGGGAAAGAAACAAAATGGAAATCGGCAGAGAAAATCTGGACATTACACAGTAATAAAAAGAAATTTATTGATTATGTAGCATCAGAGATAAGTGATTATTTGAAAGGTTTGTAAATGGATGATAACATTTTATTAGGTTTTTTTTCTGCATTGTGGTTAGGAATATTAACTTCAATCAGTCCCTGCCCTCTTGCAACTAATATTGCGGCAGTTTCTTTCATCGGTAAGAAAGTCGGTTCGACCGGTGGAATACTTCTTGCGGGATTTGCCTATACATTCGGGAGAGTACTCGCTTATTTTTCTGCTGCATTTCTTATCGTTTTAAGTATTGCATCAATTCCTGAAGTAGCAAGATTTTTCTCAAAGTATATGAACTTGATATTAGGTCCATTGCTCATTCTTATCGGATTATTATTATTGAACATATTCAAATTGACATTTTCATCAGGAGGAAAATTGATTGAAAAAGTGCAAAATTTTGCTCTCGATAAAGGAATATATGGTGCTGTTTTAATAGGATTTGTTTTTGCACTCGCATTTTGTCCGATTTCCGCAGGACTATTCTTCGGAAGTTTAATACCGATTGCAATTTCATACAACTCCTCAGTGATAATTCCAACAGCTTATGGAATTGGTACTGCATTACCTGTAATTATATTTGCCTTCGTTCTTGGATTCGGAGCTAAATACATCAGTCATGTATATGATAAGACGACTAAAATCGAATATTGGGCTCAGAGAATCACGGGAGTTGTGTTTATTTTCGTAGGAATTTATTTTACCAATTTGTATTTGTTGTAAACTCATCACTCCGTGATTTGAGTACGGAGCAAAGATTCTGAGATTAGATTATCACAATTAAGACATTTTCAGTTTATTGGTATTTTTGGTCAGCGAACTTAATCGTGAAACAATTTCTATGTAAAATTTAATTAAATTCCTCCGATTTTTAGCGAAGTCATTGTGAGAGAGCCTCCCACAGCTTTATCGTTAAACAAATGAATACTCTCCTTATCCTCTTTCAGTGCCAAAGTGTAAAGTAAGGGGAGGAAATGCTCAGGAGTGGGTATTGCCAAGTTAAAAGCAGTACCTTGTGATTTATAATCAATCAATTCTGAATGTCTGTCGTTTAGGATATAATTTTTCATTTTTTCATTAGCTTCTTCAGCCCAGTCAAATGCAAAACCGGGCGTATTCAATTTATCCCAAGCAACTTTTCTTAGATTATGAACCATATTCCCGCTTCCGACAATTAGCACTCCTTTATTTCGAAGGGGGTTAATTTCTTGTGCTAACTCATAATGATATTGAGCAGGTTTTGTATAATCAATACTCATTTGAATTACAGGTATATCTGCATTGGGGTAAAGGTGCATCAGGACAGTCCATACACCATGGTCAAGACCCCAATCATAGTCAGACTTAACATCAGTTATCGAAACTAATTTATGAGTATCCTCAGCTAATTTCGGATTTCCTGAAGCGGGATATTGAATATCATACAATTCTTTAGGAAAACCTCCAAAATCATGTATTGTCCTCGGATTTTGCATAGCGGTTACATAAGTACCGTTAGTTTCCCAATGTGCAGATATACAAAGGATAGCATTGGGTTTTGGAATTTCTGATGAGATTTTTCTGAAACCTGCAACAAATTCATTGTCTTCGACGGCATTCATTGGGCTGCCGTGTCCTAAGAACAAAACAGGCATCTTGTCGGTTTTGTCCAATTCTGATATTATATTTCTTAATCCGCTTAATTTCATACTTATTGGTAAAAGTGGAACTAATGCAAGAGTCTTTATAAATTCTTTACGATTCATCATTATTTTAAGATTATTTCATTTTTATAATCGCCATTTCTTGGT
>JBAYPL010000233.1:0-4479 GCA_041677745.1 Kapaibacterium sp. (SeqCode) | reverse complement strand
TTACTCAATTCTTTTTTTATATTGTTATTTATACATTTACTTATTATTTTTGTTTTTCTTAAATTTGGTAAAACTTAGAATCAATAATTTATGGTAAACGAAAAAACGTCACAAGCAGGATTAATGGACAAAGTAAGTGCTTACAGCAATTCCAAGCTTTTCCCAATTATATCCGCATTCATAATAGCAATATCAATCATAGCCGTTTATTCGAATATATATGATAATTCCATACATTTTGATGATACGTTTATTTTTGACAATCCAAATTTGCAGGACCCTAATAATTTTGATAATCTGTTCTCAGTGAATAAATTCAGGATAGTACCATTCTGGACTTTAGCTGTGAACTATGCTTCAAGTGATGCCGGAAATGATTTGAGCGGATTCTATACAGTGAACATACTTATACATATCATCAACAGTTTGTTTGCTTTCGGTATTATTTTTTATATTTTCAAATCACCGGTAATACGAGACTTGAAGATAGCGAGGCATGGAGCCACAATTGCCTTTTTTGTCGGGTTGATGTTTGCTTTGCATCCATTGCAGACGCAAGGCGTAACCTATATATATCAGCGGCTTGCTTCTATAGCCGCAACATTTTATTATGGTGCTATATTAGCTTATCTTGTTGCCAGAATCACACAAAAAGGTTTGCTTATAAAGATTACACTCTATCTTGCTGCATTTGTTTTTCTTGTGCTCGGATTATTCTCGAAGGAAAATGTATTTACGATTTTTCCTATGATACTATTGATTGAACTCACTTTATTCAATAAAAATTTCAAATTATCACCTGTTGTTGTGGGAACATTCATCGGAATTACAGCTCTTGGATTTATTTTATTCCTACAATTTCAGGTACCTTCTAACATATTCAAACCACTTGAGAATTTCAACGGTGAAATAATAACAAGTCAAAATTATTTGATAACCCAATTCAAGGTATTACCTCTGTATCTTAAGTTATTTATCTTACCTTTCGGACAGAATTTTGACCATGATATCAGAGTTTCCGAATCTGTATTTGATGGAAGTGTGCTTCTTGGTCTTGGTGTTTTGTTGGCACTGCTTGTGTATGCATTTTATATGTACAAATACAACAGGATGATTACTTTTGGAGTAATTTGGTTTTTTCTTACGATTTCGGTGGAATCAAGTATAATTCCGATTGCCGACGTTGTTTTTGAACATAGAGTATATCTGCCTATGCTTGGACTTCTTATGGCATTTACAGCAAGTCTTTATGAGTTGTTTGCACGCAGAGAAAAGCTCATTGATGTGTTCCTGATTCTAATGTTATTTTTGTCCGTTTTCAACGGGGTACTAGCTAATCAAAGAAATAATGTTTGGGATACAGAATTAACATTATGGACGGATGCTGTTGAAAAATCTCCCGAAAAAGCTCGTGCATACTTTAAACGCGGACAGGCTAACTTAGCATCAAATAAAGTGAATTCCGCTATGTCTGACTTTAATAAAGTAATCGAACTAAGACCTGAGTTTGTATCTGCTTATACTTACAGAGCCGCTATTAATTTGAGCTTGAAGAAAAAACAGGAAGCAATTGCAGATTACGATAAATTTATAAAATTTGCTAAAGACAAATCTGACGGATACCTTGCAAGAGCAAGAGCTTACGCTGAGTTGAAAATGGCAGGCAGAGCAATTGATGACTACAAAAACTATCTGAAGATTAAAAAAGACGAATTCGATGTTCACCTTGAAATGGCTACAATGTATGAACAAATAAATGATGCAGCCAATGCAATCAATTCTGCACATGCTGCCTTTAAGTCAGATACTTCCAGCCCAAGAGCCGCTTATCTGCTGGGTCGGTATTACTTCATGACTGCTAAATTTGACTCAGCAGAATTTTGGTTGGACAAAGCGATAATGAACCCCAATATTCAAATGATTACTGCTGTTGATGCATTTAATACTAAGGGTAGTCTTTACTTCTACAATAAAAATTACGAAGAAGCACTGAAAAGCTTTCTTAAAGCTTATAAAGCCAATGATAAATACGAACCTGTAATAGTTAACCTCGCTCTCGTGTACAGAAATCTCGGGCAATATGAAAATGAACTCGAAATGATTGATAAAGTAATTTCTTTCAATGACAAAAATGCTGAGAACTGGTACATACGCGGAATATGTAATCATAATTTGAAACGATATAAGGAGGCTGTTCAAGACTTCGAAAAGGCTCTCGAACTGGACAGAACACTGCGTGATGCCGAAATCAGACGACTGATGGCACAAAGAATGTTGTAATTCTATATTTTGTTAAATCATAATGTACAGTTTAATAGCTTGTTTGTCGAGCTTGGACTATAAAATTGCCTTGTGACTTTGAGATTGGCTCAGATTGTAATTTTATTGACGCGAGTCTGAGAATATTTTTTTCGTGTAATCTTGTTATATTATTCGGGACAATTATTATTATACTTATTATCCTTGAATAACAAATTCACGATATGCATTCTGTTCATATCAAATTTACTGTTTTTAATTATTACATTTATTCCGAATTGTTATTGGTTTGATATTTAAGAAATGAAAATAAAGGATGATATAAAAACTAAAGAGTTTGTAAAGTTGAATATCAATACTGATCCGAGTGAACTCGCTCTTAAAAAAAACAAGTATCCGGACATTGATATGGACTTTGTTCTTAGGGAGTTAAGTTCGAGGAAAAAGTTAAGCATCAAAATGCCTAATTGGGCGGAGAACTTCGAACTTATAATGCCCGGAAGTACAAATATTGAACAGTCATCAAGCTTTTTGACTGCTAAATTTAAAGCTGAATTTTTTGAATATAATAATTCTCTTGACTTGACCGCCGGATTTGGAATTGACTCATATTATTTGGCTAGTAAATCAAATAATCATATTTGTGTTGAGCCTTCTCATGACTTAGTTAAGATTCTAAATCATAATTTCAGTACACTCGGTATATGCAACACAGCATTCATCAGCTCGAGCGCTGAATCATTTCTCAAAAGAAATACAAATCAGTTTGATCTTATATACATAGATCCGTCAAGACGCGACAATAACGGTTCAAAAAAAATCAGATTACAAGAATACAGTCCTGACGTTGTAGAGTTGTTTAAAAGTCTCAAAGAAGCGTGTAATCAATTGTTGATAAAAATTTCTCCTATGATTGATTTAACTTTTATTGAACGCATATTTCCCGAATTGAGCAAAATATTTGTTTTATCAGTTAACAATGAATGTAAAGAGATTCTTCTTTACTTTAATTTCTTGAGTCTTCACAAAAATATTCATTATCATGCTGTCGAACTCGGTAAGCATTCCTTCAGACATATCTTTGAGAAAGACGAAAAATTGGTAATCATTGAGGGGTTCCCGGATGATTATATCTATGATGTACATCCTGCAATAACAAAATCCGGATTCAGTGACAACTATGCAATGTCATTTGGACTTTCTAAAATTGGAAGGAATACTAATCTATATACATCAGACACATATATACATAATTTCTCGGGTAAGGTTTACAGACTCATTGATTCTGTCAAGCCGGAAACTAAGGAAATTGCTAAAGTATTGCCGGATATGTCTGCTATAGTTATACGAAAAGATTTTCCTCTTAAAGTTGAAAACATTAGGGAAAAATATAAATTGAAAGAAGGTTCTAAGCATGTAATATTCGCAGTCAAGTTGTTGGATGCAAAGAATAGATTTTTGATCTGCGAAAGAATGCTTGATTCTTGATATTATAAAATTCTTAAGAACCTCTTAATTAGAGAAACATTCCGATAAGTAAACCTGTTATCTTATTATAGATTGAGCTCTACTTGTAATGCTACTCTCGGGTCATTATCAGATTGAATCATATCATATCCAGAGCCGATATTGTCGGTATTATTCTTACCGGTGATATTGAAATTTGCATACATTTTCATATAATTCAATAGTTTATAATTTACTGTCATTATTAGTCTGTAGCCATTTCCGTAGAGTGGAATTGACTGCATCACACCGGGCATAGTATATTCATATTGGTAAATTGCCGAGTTGAAATCTTTTGTAGAGAAAATTGTATATCTTAATCCCAGCCGAAATTCTTTAGAGAATAAATACCTTAGGTCAATGAATGTCAGAAATCCCTCAGAATTTTGACTTGATGATTCATTGTTATACATACAAAATTCACTTCTAATCCTCATGTTTAACTTGTCAATTTGAGAATTTGTATATTCAATCCTAACGGAATTTTTCATCATTTTACCAATTAAGCGAAACTTATCTTCATCTGTGAATACATCGGTTTTCGTATCTCTTCTCAAGCGGAAAATCAAAGTAGAGTTTCTGTCAGGCTTAAAGTAGGATTCCATGAAGAAGTCTGCACCGCGAACAACAGATGGTACTGTGTATGTGGCTGAAATCGAACTGAAAAAGTCGGCATAAAACGACAACTTAAAATTCTTACTGAAATTTAAATGC
>JBAYPL010000232.1:0-4489 GCA_041677745.1 Kapaibacterium sp. (SeqCode) | reverse complement strand
CTTTAAAATATGATGGTACATCAGAAGTATTGAAAATACCCTGTCACAAAATAATATTGACTGACAGCAACGGTATTACTCATGACTTTTTTTTTGCGGAGGAAGATTCCAGATTAGTAAAATATACTGCTATCAAAACAGTTCACGATGAACCAAATTTATTTGTCATATATTTCAATGAAATTAAAACAATAAAAGGAATTCAAGTACCCGTCACCATAGAATCATATATGGGTGACAAAGAAATTACATTTGAAATTGAAGATATTACAATAAATTCCGGACTTACAGAATACGAATTTTACAAACCCAATTAATAAAATAGGAGAATTTTATGAATTACAAAATTTTTGCATCACTATTAATCTTTTTAGCTATAACTATGACATCATTGGCTGACAATAAGAAGGCCGAAGATATTGCTGAAAAAAGTGTAAAAGCCAACGGTGGAAAAGAAAAATTCGAAGCTTTAAAGTCACTAACGTTGACTGCAGATTTGAAAATACCGGCACAAGGAGTCGAATACAAAATCACTTTTTGGATGAAAAAGCCCGACAAGATGAAAATCCTAACAGATGTTCCTGCTGCCGGCATGAAACTTGAAGCAGGCACCGACGGTAAAGTAATCTGGGGTACACAACCCGGCTCTGACAAGCGAATGGTAGTTCCTGAAAGTAATGCAGGGATGGTATCCAGTCAACTTCAAAGTTTCAAAGGGATTCTTGACCCGCCTATGCTTGACTACAAAGAAAAAGGTTTGACTCTTGCATTTAAAGGCTTGGAAGACATTGATGAGAGAAAATGTAACGTAATAACAGCAACAGACAATAACGGTTCAAAAACCGATTTCTATTTCGATGCGATTTCCAATCTTGTTTATTCAACTAAGTCTGTTGTGGATGTTAATGGCGAAAACACTTCAATAGTAACGAAAGTAGTTGAATATCAAAGAGTAGAAGGCATGACGATTCCGAAAAGAATTGAAGCATACCAAAACGATGAACTGCAGACAAAAATAAGTGTTTCAGGTATTAAGCTTAACGAGAATTATCCGGATTCCGATTTCTCTGCCGGTGACAATAAATAATTGCCAATTAATTCTTATTTTAAAATAGCGGATATTTACAATAAATCCGCTATTTTTTTGTTATAATATATTTACTTATGTTAAAATCGAAATTAATTTAAACCAAAATATATACTGGAGAATTTGAAATGAAGATTGAAGTTGTAATGCCGAAGATGGGTGAATCTCTTCAAGAAGGTACAATTACCAAATGGTTGAAAAAAGAAGGTGATGTAATCGAAAGAGATGAGATGATACTTGAAATTTCAACCGATAAAGTTGATACTGAAGTACCATCACCTAATGCCGGTGTACTTGTCAAGATTTTAGTTAATGAACAAGAAACAGTCGAAGTAGGAACTGCTATCGCAATAATTGAAACTGATGCCTCAGCTGCTAATGTTGCAGATACGAAGAAGCCCGAACCGGCTCCTGCACCTGCACCGGAAGTCCAAACATCGGCTCCTGTTGCAACTTCAAGTACACCCGTAGTTTCAAGCGGCTCTGCGGTAGATGTTGTAATGCCGAAGATGGGTGAATCACTTCAAGAAGGTACGGTTATCAAATGGTTGAAGAAAGTCGGCGATAAAATTGAAAGAGATGAGATGATTCTTGAGATTTCAACAGATAAAGTTGATACTGAAGTACCATCACCGGTTTCAGGTACATTGTCGGAAATCATTGCTAATGAAGGAGATACTGTCGAAGTAGGTGTAGTAATTGCAAGAATTGCAACAGGAAATGTTCAGGTTCAAACTGCTGCAGACCTGCCAGCTTCTCAGGCTTCATCAGCGCCGGTTGCAAGTCAGCCTTCAGCCCCGGCTGCTCCTGCTACTTCTAATGAAGTCGTAGTACCGGTTCAAGGCGGCACCATTGAAATCCCTACCCGTAAGGATGACAAATTCTTCTCTCCTCTAGTGAGAACAATGGCAAAAGAACATGGTGTTACACTCGAAGAGCTTATGCAAATTAAGGGAAGCGGTGTTCAGAATAGAGTAACAAAAGATGATTTGAATAATTATTTGAATTCAAGAACTGCCAAACCTGCAACACAAGCTGCCCCTGCTGCAAAAGCTGCCGCGAAGCCGGCATCAGTACCTGCTACTCCCAAAGCCCCCTCCTATCCTGTTGCGAGCGGAGACGATGTCGAAATTATTCCAATGGACAGAATTCGTCAGCTTATATCAGAGCACATGGTTTATTCCAAGCATACTTCAGCACATGTTACCAGTGTAGCAGAGGTTGATGTTACAAATATTGTTAATTTTAGAAATAAACATAAAGATGCCTTCCAAAAACAAGAAGGATTCAAACTTACATATACTCCGTTCTTTGCTAAAGCTGCTGTTGATGCCATAAGACAATTCCCTATGGTAAATGTCAGTGTTGATGGAAAGAATATACTTCGTCACAAACGAATAAATCTTGGTATTGCAACTGCTCTTCCTGACGGCAATCTGATTGTTCCGGTCATCAAGAGCTCCGAAGTATTGAATATTACAGGTCTTGCACGTTCTGTAAATGACTTAGCTTCAAGAGCAAGAAATAAGAAACTTCTCCCTGACGAGATTCAAGGTGGTACTTTCACACTTACTAATGTAGGTACTTTTGGTACTTTGTTCGGGACTCCGGTTATTAATCAACCACAGTGCGGGATATTTGGAGTCGGCGCCATTAAGAAGCGTCCTATGGTTAAAGAAGTAGAAGGCAATGACCTGATACTTGTAAGACACATGATGTATTGTTCTATTACCTATGACCACAGAGTAATTGACGGTATGTTAGCTGGACAGACTTTGGCTGCCTTCGTCAAGAGCCTTGAGAATATGAATGAGAATACAATTACCCTATAATGTATTAAAAACAAAAAACCGTAAAGTCTGCTCCGATACAGGAGCAGACTTTTTTTCTTTTAATCATTGGATTTCATTAAAAAAATTAAATTGTCATGGAAAATAATATCTTTAAGAGCAAATTGAAAAATTTGAACCTTTTCAGCAAGTTAGTGGCTGATTTTATTGAAGATGAAGGGAATATTATCAGTGAATTTATACCTGAACTATGTAGCAAAATTTCTCAAAGAAAATATAATCGTAGTTTATTAGCCGAAATTATTAGAGAAACACATAGTGGTATGGAATTCTCTGAAAAGCAAAAAGCCAATATTGATCTTTTATTGTTAGATAATTCTCTTACTGTGGTTAGTGGACAACAAGCCGGATTTCTCGGAGGCAGCCTATATACACTTTACAAATTGTTAGATACTGTCAGAATTTCACGGGTTCTTAATGATTCTAATCATTCATATAATTTCGTACCGATATTCTGGGTAGAAGATAATGATGATGATTTAGATGAAATTTCCAAGGTGCTCTTCCTCGATGAATATTCCAAAATGGTTGAATTTAAACTGATATTAGAGGAAATTGTAAGCGTCTCAGATAAACAAGTCGGGACGGATAATCAAGAAATCATTGGTTCAGTTGTCGAATTCCTTGGCAAACACCGGAGAAGTGATTCTATAGGAAAAATAGTTTCAGAAGCCTATTCTAGTGCAAATACAATATCCCAAGGATTCATTGAATTATTAAATAAATTGACAGCTCATACAGGTGTGCTGTTTATTTCTGCTTCTAAGATAATGAAATCTTCTATTGCAAATAGCATCGTGGAAGAAGAATTGAGTAATCCGGGCAGAAGTAAATTGTCGGTTGAAAAGAAGAATAAACTTTTGATAAATAATGGTTATCACATCCAAGCATCTGCATCAGAGATTAATGTCTTCATGCACCAAAACGGTAAAAGGAACAAAATTGAATGGATTGATGGAGAGTATCTTCTTGGAAATGAGAGACGTGAACTGAATTTTTTGTTAAACCTCCTTGACTCTGATGATGTTTACTTCAGCCCTAAAGTTCTGCTGAGACCCGTTGTACAAGACTATGTCTTGCCTAATGCCATTTATGTTGCCGGTCCCGGTGAATTGGCATATCACAAACAAATAGATTACCTCTATGAGGATTTTTCTGTTGTCAAACCCTTATTAAGTCTCCGAACAAGTGCTACTATTATTGATAAAAGGACAGCCCGTTATCTTGGCAAAATAAATAAATCACCTGAATACTTCATGAAGAGATTCACCGAGATTGAAAAGGACTTTGCTGAGGAAATGCTTGGAAATCAACATGACGAAGTTTTTTCTAAATTTAAACTGAATTTGAGAACGTCGTTGTCTGAGCTTTCAGAATATGTATTACATGTGGATTCTCAACTTACAAGAAATATACAAGGATTTGAAGTAAGTATATATAATCTGCTGGAACAATTGGACAAAAAAGTACACACATCTACTAAGCGAAACAATGAAGAGACATTAAAAAAATACAGGGCTATTTCCAACTCGGTCTATCCTAACGGAATTCT
>JBAYPL010000231.1:0-4514 GCA_041677745.1 Kapaibacterium sp. (SeqCode) | reverse complement strand
GGATTATTTATTCGTAAGGCAGTAAATAATTATGACTTCGAGAAATTATCAACAGTGTTGAGGAGCCTAACTGAATGAGACACAAAAAGTATTGGCTTCTGTTGATTTGTATAACTATTTTTCTAATCAGTGATTTAGCACTCTCTGCGAAAAACAAGGCAGACAGCATCTATGATATTTATCACACTGTCAGTGTCTTAAATCCGGATAATTTAAATAAGCGTTTTGATTTGTTATGTCAGGTCTATGAAGAGTACCTATATTCAGACCCTTCTAAGACCTTGGAATTTCTACCTGTAATGCTTGAACTTGCTTTGAAGATAAATGATATAAAATTCATTGGTGAAGTGCATTCGAAGAAAGCAGTAGTATATCGAAAATTAGGAATGTATGAGCAGTCAATAATACACTTCCAAATGTCTAAGGATCTGTTCCTAAGTATAGGTGATTCCAGTGGTTATGCATGGACCTTGACTGATGTCGGGAATGTGTATTATAAGCTTGAAATGTATCAAAAGGCACATGACTATTATCAACAATCTTTGAATAATTTTAGACGTCGCGGAAGAATTGTCGGTGAGAGAGTAAACCTGAATAACATTGGCATGGTCTTAAAATCCATGAAGTTATATGATTCTGCCATTACCTGTCATCATCATGCAGCACAAATTTGTCGTAATTTGAATGATTTTGTCGGATTAGCTCTTTGCTATGACAATGTAGCGCAAAATTATTTAATGAAAAATGATTTGAATGCTTCTCTCAAATATATTGACTCTGCTGAGCATTTTTTATATATCAAATTAAACGATTCAAACGCAGGGAATGAAGCTAAACTGATTTCAACAAATTTGATGAAGACAAAATCCGGAATCTTTGAGGCTAAAGGAGACTTGCCGGGAGCTATTGAACAAATGAACAAAATATTAGAATTCAATTATTTAAATAATTTTCACAGTAATAATACAGAAATCAAATATTTGCTGGCAACCCTTTATATAAAAAGCAATCAACTCGTACTCTCCGAGAAATTTGCTGTCAGTTCTTTGAAGGATGCCGAAAAATTGCAATTGATTGAAAGTATAGTTAAATCTTACAGATTGCTTGCAGAAATCTATGAAGTTAAAGGTAATTATCGAAAAAGTTTTGAGCATTACACCAAGTATGCTGCAATGAAAGACTCTCTGTTTAATCAGCGTGTAGCCGGATCACTTGCTGCTCTTGAACTGAATGAGCAGACCAAGGAGGACAAACATGTCATAAAAGTCCTTGAAGAAGATGTGCAATACCAGCAAGTATTGATTGACAAAAAGAATGACTTCATAATGTTTCTCGCGATATGTGCTTTTTTAATCACAGCCTTAGCTTTTCTTTTGTACGATGCTTATAAAACAAAAGTACAAAGTTCTGAACAGCTAAAGGAAATTAATCAAAGACTCGAAGTTACGAACAGTAAGCTCGAAGAGTCGGAATACAAGTTGATTGAGATAAATCAAACTAAAGACAAGATATTTTCAATAGTAGCTCATGATTTGAAAAATTCAGTCGGCTCTTTCCGACAGATAGTCGAACTATTGTCGGGTGATTATTACTCAATAAGTGAAGATGAGAAGAAAGAGTTCCTCGAACTTATCAAGATTTCTTCCAATCAACTATATAATCTAATGGAAAATCTGTTACTTTGGTCAAGGATTCAAACCGGACAAATCAAAGTAGAAGTGCAACAATGCCAATTCCATGGATTAATAAAAGAAATCATTTCGGGTATTGACATCGGAAAAATGAAAACGGAGTATTCGGTTGATTTGTCGGATGAAGTATGTATTAAATGTGACCCTAATATATTGAATTATATAATTAGAAACCTCGTTGACAATAGTATCAAGCATTCCTCAGCCGAAAAAATCAAATTCCAATGCAAAAGTTTTAACGATGACTTCATTGAACTTTCGATAAGCGATAATGGCACAGGTATCAACAAAGAGGATTTAAAAACCATTGAGACATCAAATTATATTTCAGGAAATTCAAATTCTAAACCGGGACTTGGTTTTAGTATAGTTAAGGAATTAATTAAACTTATGTCCGGCAGATTTAAAATTGAAAGTACTGTTGGAAAAGGTACTATTGTTAAAATATTTATCCCAATATATAAATAGATAAGATGAATTCAATATTAATTTTCTATTGCCTAAAAATAATTATAAGTATTATAAAATAAAAAAAGTATAGGTCTGTCTTAATAATTGTCTTTGATTTTTTCAAGTATTTACAGGAGTTTGTAACATGAATGTATTAAAAGTTCTTGCAGTAGCATTAGGTTTAATGTTCGCAATTACCGTTGCTGATTCTTATGCTTGCGATAAGCATAAAACATCAGCGAAGTCAGAGTGCTCAACTGAAATGAAGAAAACCAGCGCTAATGCTGAATCTTCAAAATCTTGCTGCACTACTGCAAAAAAAACGGCAGCTAAATCAGAATGCTGCTCAACTAAGAAAACTGCTTCAGCTAAATCAGAATGCTGTTCTACAAAGAAAGCTGCCAAGCTCGAAGCAAGTAACAAGGAAAGCAACAACGAAGTTAAGACTGCTGAAGCAAAGCCGATTAGCAACTAACATAGATTGTTTCCAATTATGTACGGGAGTTTGATGTCAAGCATTAAGCTCCCTTTTTTTATCTACGTTTAATAAACTTCCTGATTAGCTCAATTTCTTCTTTTCCAAAGAAGTTCATGAATTTTAGAATCATAATAAAAGCCGTTAGTAAGATTATTTTAATCATAAATGACATTATTCCGACGAAATGCTCTGAAGCGAACTTATCGCTTACAAATATGATTCCGGCAGCTACTATTATCTTCAAAATTCTGCTCCATTCATAATTTACCGGATAGACTTGATATGATACATAGTAAATTATCAATGCCGAGACTAAATAGGCAGCCAAGGTTGCCCATGCAGCTCCTGTATATCCCATTATTGGAATCAGGATAAAATTTAGTGCAATATTGACAACAGCGGCAGTGCCAACTGCTAAGGGTAGATAAGCTGTTTTTTTCTCAATCAGTATTCCCGCAGACATATTTGTAAATACACCATTGAAATAATATGCTATGAGTATTATGGGAATAATATGTAATCCACTCCAATATTCAGGATTTATAAAATATTTCCCGCCGATACCGGGTATCATTACAATGTGTTGTATAAACATAGTTATCAAAACAAAAATCAACGCAGCAATAAGAGTAAAGTATGTAAAAATTCTGGCAAAGAGATTTCTTGCATCGGGTTGAGTGTAGTTTGTAAGATAAAAAGGTTTCCAAGCATATTCAAAAACAGTTACAAAAATCATCATGGGAATACCTAATCGGTAATTCACTTGATATGTCACAATCTCTTTGTAAGAGTCAGTTAATTCTGCAAGAATTGGACGATCGGCAACTTGCAGTATAATTGCCGCAAGGCTTGCCGGCAACGTAGGCAAACCGAATTTCAACATTCTACTTAATAACTTGGGGTCAAATTCTTTTAAAAAATGTCTGAATATGATAGGTAAAATGTACAATACAGCCAAAAATGAAGTGATTAGTTGTGCAAGTAATACACCTTTGGCTTGCAGATTAAAGCCCATAAGTAAAGCGAAGTTGAGAATGACAGTCAAGAATATCATCAGAAATCTGATAGCAGCAAATTTCTTCGCTTGGTTAGTCATTCTCAAATAGCCCATCGGAACAAGAATTAAAGCATCAAGTAAAGGTATAAATACAGCAAGCTTTATCAGTTCAGGAGCGGAAATCAAATCCGGAGCTATGGATTCAGCGATAAAATCAGATGAGAAAAGGAAGATGAATGTAAATAATAAACTTAATACATTGATTGTGTAGAAGGAGATTGTAAATACTTTCTTTGCTTGCTGCAAATTATCCTTAGTATAGAATCTGAAAAATGATGATTCCATACCAAATGAGTATAATACATTAACGAATGCGAGTAAGGTATAAATATAAATAACAAATTCATACTCCGGTCCTACGAGTAGATTGGAGTACATTGGAGTCAGCAGAAAGTTGAGAAACCTGCCGAAGACGGTTGCAAATCCGTAAATCAGAGTTTCAGAACCAAGTTTCTTGATTTGAGAATACATCGTTAAAGTATGTATGATACAAAGTACAAAAGTAATGATTTTCTTTTGATTATCATTAATATGCTTATTACATGAAGTTATGGATTTAGAGCTTGAATTGATTTACACAAAAAAGCCGCCCCGCTGCAGCGGGACGGCTTTTAATTTCGTTGAAGCGGCGTCAGCCGTTCCAAATCAGCTTATTTTACGACATTGATGCTGCGGGTTAACATTACATCACCGCTACGAAGAACTACTTGATATACTCCATTTGCAAGATCTTTTGCATTGATGTTGAGTACATGAGTTCCTGCTGTCTGCATTCCGCTGTAAAGTTTGCTGACTTCTCTGCCGGATGCATCTATTAATACTATATCAATAGTGCTTC
>JBAYPL010000230.1:0-4516 GCA_041677745.1 Kapaibacterium sp. (SeqCode) | reverse complement strand
ATTCCTGACTTCAAAGGTGACAAGGTTTGCCTTGACAGAGTAATCAAAGCCGGTCCCGACATATTAAATCACAATGTGGAAACAGTACCAAGATTATATAAGAAAATTAGACCACAGGCAAAATACCAACGCTCACTCGATGTACTCGAATATAGTAAAAGCATGGGTATGAAGACAAAATCCGGCATAATGGTTGGTATCGGAGAAAACGATGAAGAAGTGTTCGAGCTTATGAAGGATTTTGTAAAAGTTAAACTCGATATTATGACAATTGGTCAGTATCTTCAGCCTTCGGTTAATCATTCACCTGTTGACAGATTTGTGACCCCTGAACAATTCAAGGAATACAAGCGTTTCGGTGAGAGCATCGGAATACCGCATGTTGAGTCCGGACCATTAGTTCGAAGCTCATATCATGCACATGAACATTTGAAAGTTAATGCCCAAAATTAGATTTACAATTCTCGGCTCAGGAACTTCAACGGGCGTTCCAACCATTGGTTGTGAATGCCCTGTTTGTTTATCCGATGATCCCAGAGACAAACGTCTCCGTTGTTCCCTACTTATTGAATCCGATGAGACGACCGTATTAATTGATACATCTTCAGATTTTAGACAACAAATGCTCAAATCGAATGTTAAGAAACTTGATGCCGTAATCTACACTCATCATCATTTCGACCATATTGGCGGATTTGACGATATAAGAGCATTGAATTATATTATGGATTCTCCTATAAACGTATTTGCCTCCGAATCTACTTTAGACAACTTGAAAAGAACTTTTCTCTATGCTTTTGAAAAACCTGAACAGATTGGTGGTGGACTACCCCAAATCAATACATTTACAATAAACAGTAATCCCTTTGTTATCGGCGATTTAGAATTTATACCAATACCTCTTTTCCATGGTAAACTTGAAGTATATGGTTTCAGGATTGCAAATTTTGCATATTGTACCGACACTAACAGAATACCCGATTCATCAATGGATTTGCTTAAAGATTTAGATGTCTTGATTTTAGACGCTTTAAGATTTACGAAACACTCTACACATTTCACGATAAATGAAGCTGTTGAAGTAATTCATGCTCTCAAACCGAAGAACGCATACCTAACACATATCTCACACCATGTCAAACACAAAGAAACAGAAAAAAAACTTCCGGAGAACGTTTTTCTCGCTTATGATGGCATAAAATTTGAATTGTAATAATTAAGTATTTGCTTAAAAATTTTTAACAATAATTTTAATTTTAAGTAGTTGCTTATTATAGAAAATTAACGAGAATGAAATATGGTTCAAATAGATGTAGAATATTTAGGTGACTTGCATTGTAAGGTGATACACACACCATCGGGTCAATCTTTTATCACAGACGCTCCCATAGATAATCAGGGGAAGGGCGAGTTCATATCCCCTACCGATTTAACGGCAGCTTCCATTGCTTCTTGTATTGCAACAATCATGTCGATAAAAGCAAGAAATTCCGGTTTTGATATTGAGGGGCTTAAGATTTCGGCACAAAAATTTATGATCAACGAACCTGTACGTCATATTGGAAAGATAAATTTGGAAATATTCCTACCGCATATTTACAACGAAAAGGAAATGGCAGTTCTAAAGAATGTCGTTAAGACTTGTCCGGTATCGCGAAGTTTAGCCCCGGATGTAGAAATTATTACGAATTTCATCGGACCGGAGGCATAATTTGATTTTCCAAAAAAAAATATTGATTACGGTTTTCTTATTTTCTACGATATATTCAGTTAAAGCAACAGAAAATTTGAGCATTGACTCATTGTATAATTCTGCTGTACAGCATTATAATAAAGGTCAGTATCAAGAATCTCTCGAATTACTGGATTATATTATCTCCATTGACTCAAGCTCGGCAGATTTATATAATATACGAGGAACTGCATATTTCCGATTAGAGAATTTTGACTCAGCCTTACGGGACTTTTCCAAGTCAATTAAGTTAGGAGGAAAGATTTCGGAGACTTTGATAAATCGAGCAAATACTTATGCTAAAATGAAGAATTTTGATAAGGCTATGAAGGATTTTTCATCAGCTTTGGAAATTGATGCCGATAATGCATCTTTATATTACAGTAGAGGGATTTTTTATGCAGAATTAGGCAAGCACCCCGAAGCCATAAGAGATTTCAACATTGTACTGACTTTGGATAATAAAAATGCAAAAGCTTATCTTAGTCGCGCTATGTCTTATTACGAATCAAATGATTATCAAGCAGCCTTGAATGACTTGGACATCGTCGTATCAATCAATCCGGAATTCGTTGATGCTTTCAAATTACGTGGTCCAATAAAGCAAAAATCCGGTAGATTTGAAGATGCTATTGCTGATTATTCTTTTGTACTTAAAAATGAACCCTCGAACATCAATGCTCTCTTCAACAGAGCTTTATCCTATCAGGAAATTGACAAACACGACTCGGCATTAGCCGATTTCACTCAAGTTATCAACCTTGAAAAAAACAATAAACTTGCTTTCTTCAACCGAGGCTTGATTTATTATGAAATTGGTTTAATAAATGAATCTTTAGCAGATTACGATATGGTAATCAGTTTGGATTCAAATGACATCGAAGCCTTGAACAACAGAGCTAACATTTTGTATGAATCAGCTCAATTCGATAGTGCTGCTGTTGATTTCACACGATTAATTGAATTTAACAATCGCCAAGCTGATTATTTCATAAATCGCGGCAACTGCTATTTTAATTTGAGTCAATTTAACAATGCTATTAATGATTTCTCGAGAGCAATAGAATTAAATCCACAGGCAATTCAGTCATTTTACAATCGTGGAAGAGCCTATAAGAATGTTGGTAAGATTGATGATGCTTTAAAAGATTATAACCAATTTATCAATCTTGCCAAAATGAATGCTACCTATGCTCAATATGTTGAAAGTGTCAAACGTGAAGTTGAAAATCTAAAAAAATCTCCCCGTTAATCATATAACTATTTACTTATTTTTCCTTATTTTTTCTACCAATGAATAATTATACCATTCCGATTTTTTAATTTTATTTGAATTTTCAAACCCGTTTATTATATATATTGTAAAGAAAATACCTATCAACGAACCGAACAAAACATCAATCAGGAAATGTTGTACTAAAAAAACTCTTGATATTCCGACGAGCCAGGCGCATATCAAATAAAACAACCCGACAGGCTTATTCTTGGTTATAATCGCTAAAAATAAAAATATCGCAAATCCTCCCGTCGTATGACCGGATGGAAATGAATTATAGGAATGAAGTTGAAAATCTTCGACATAAGTCACTAAGTCAGAACCTTGAAAAAAAACCGAAGGTCTGGGCTCCCTGAAAATATTTTTAAGAATCTGTGTCACAAGTCCGCTGCCTAAATATACTGATATTCCAAGGATTAGATATTTGAATCTGTAAACAGCAGCAATTAATAAGAACAATAAAAAATACAGCCCCTCACCTAACGATGATAAGAATTTAAAAATATCATCGAAAATACTGCCTCGCAAGTCATTGAAAAAAATGACTCCTTCCCCTTTATCAATGAATAACAGCGTTATCAATAATACTGAAGATATTAAGATATAAGCGTAAAAGAAATATGGATTTTCTTGAATTCTACTTTTTGTTGTATGATGATTCATTGTTTAACCTATTACTTGCTTCGATTCTTCTTCATTTTCAAATAATTCAAGACGAATTTTATAATTTACTCTGTTGCCTATGTCTCCTAAGGTTTCATAAGCTTCTTTTACCAACAGGAATTTTCGTAGCGAAATATCATCTCCAATATTGAAGTCGGGGTGATATTTTCGTGATAATTTATAATATGACCTTTTAATATCTTCACTTGAAGCTGTTCTTTTCACACCTAATACTTTGTAGTAGTCAATAATTTTCATTTTTTCGATATTTTTTTCAATTAATATAAATAAACAGATATTAAAGAATTATTCATCAATATATTTTGAAATATTTTTATAAATTTGTAAATTACTTTATTGAATGAAACAAAAATGTTTTTTTATAATTTACCACAGGATGTATATGTATAAATTTTTATTATTGCTTTTCAGCTTGACAATTATCGGAGTTGCCGGAGCTACTGATTTCAATCATCAAATGGGCGGACATTGCTATACTGTAGATATTCCGGATTACATGAACAAGACATACACATTAAACAAAGTTGCCTCCTTACAGTACATGAATTTAGAATTGGAAACTTATATGATAATCATTGAAGACAGTAAGGATCATCTTGACTCAACAGGTGTTATATTTACCGGTCCAAAGAATTTTCTCGAAGCTTTTACAACAAACTACCTTTTAGATGCAGAAAATCGAAAACAGACAGAAACTATAAGCTACAACAAGAACGGATACAATTATGCTCAGTGTGAATTAAGTTGGAATCAATCCGGATTAGATTTCTTTATGCTTGTCAGTATTGTTGAAACCAAAACACATTACTACAAAGTATTGACAT
>JBAYPL010000229.1:0-4524 GCA_041677745.1 Kapaibacterium sp. (SeqCode) | reverse complement strand
TATAATTAGTACTATCCATTTTATTAACTACATTTAGAATGTTTTTTAATGTATCACAGATAAATCCTTGCGTTCCACGGCGATTTAATCCAATGTCCCAAATAGTATTCATTTTATAATCTGTTTTAATAATATTAGCACCCTCCGGAGAACTTTTTAGAACCCATATAAATGTACGATCTTCCAAATCATAAATTTCATACGCAAGAGTAGAATAATATAAAAAGTTCGATATTTCCGTATCTATGCTATCACCCGTCAGTGCATTTAAACGTATTAATAAGCTGTTCTCATAATAAGTCCATCTATCTTGAAGATCAAATCCTACTGCAAAATATGTCAGTTTATCTCTTAACAATCTTTCAATAAATCCACCGGAATAATACTCATCTTCTGTATCTCCCCAAAGATCATGATAATATATGTCAACTACCCTATTAATTTGTACATCATAAGTATTGAGTTTATCAAAATCATAATTATAGACTTTATTTTGAATATAAAAAGTACGTTTATACTCTTCCCTATATTTATCCATATCTAAGAGTGTAGATACCAAGTATGAATGCCCCAATAGGAAACCTTCATTCGTTTGAAATACATTGCGCAATTCTTTTTCTCCCGTATTCTCTTTGTATAAAATCTCAGGCGTCTTTAATTCCGATTTTTCGGTAAGTATTTGTATATAATCATATTTTACTATGGTATCCTTATCAATGTTATTACTTGCAATCAAACTAGATGAAAATTCTCCCGGATATTTATACTCATGAATCGGATTAAGCTCTGTGGACTGCGTACCATCACCGAAATTCCAAAGCCGACTTTGAACCGTGCCACTTGATTTATCGTTGAATTGTACTTTAATCGGCAATTCGTCATTCAAGTATTCAATATCGAAATCAGCTTGTAAAACCTCCCATACATTTATGAGTGTATCTTTTTGAAATGTATAGACTTGATTATCCTGTGTCGTTACCGTCAACTTCACCGAGATTTTCCCGACCGTATTAAAAGTGTGAATTAATGAAGTTTCATTGGTTTTTACTTTTTCGCCATCGGAAAATTCCCACACATATTCACAGTTACTGATATTTATCAAAGCTGTGAACTCAACCTCTTCCCCTACTTCGATAGTATCCCTAGACCACGTGAAACCGGACTCTGAAATATCCTGCATCACCTCAGGCTTCATCATAATTACGGAACCGTCCGCAAGCGAAAAATATACAGCTTTCCCTAAGTTATCAATCACAGGATAAGCTAAATTCGGATTAGGTGCACTTGGCAGGGGCGATGTATATATTTTTCGCATTGAGGGTAGCAAAAAAATATGATGGAAGTAATCATTATACTGCTTACCCATGAAATGTAAATATTTGTTATATGTAGATAAATAAACATCATATAAAAACGCACTATTATTTATGGTATCAACTATTTTCCAGTCTTTCAAATCGAATAAAAGTAAGCTGTTTTCTGCCCTGATGTATAAGCTGTCACACTTATCAGATTCCAAGAATTGTTGAATATTTAAGATGCTGCCTGAAGATGTGGAACCTACATCCCTGTACCATTGATAAATACTTCTATTTGAGAATATTAAACAAAAAGTATCCATATCAGAATTAACCAGATATACAATTTGTGTTGCATCTCCTCCACCATAATGCCCACCATTTAAATCTTCATAAGAAAAGCCAACATAACTTTCGAAGAAGTATTTGTAATTAATGCGGTTTTTAAGCTCTTCTATGTTACTACCACTGTAAAATGCATTGCTTGGTATAGGTTCTAATTCTCCGTCCTTTATTTCCCACGAGAAATATTTATCAATAGTACTTGAATGAAGTTTATTTTGGTGTTCAACCTTTTTTCTTTGGTGCATTACCAATAAAAATAATTTTTTGTGCTTACTTACATAATCAATTAATTTAATAGTAATAGTAAATTCATAATAGTTAGCTTCCTTGAAAATAGGGAATAAGTCTCCTGGTGTTAAAATAGTATTGAAAACATTTCCATTAGTAAAATTATCAATTATGTACATACTAATATCTTTTGATCCATCACTAGCCCCCCTGTTCAGATATTTTGCAAAAATTGTCGTCATCCCATCATCGGATATATTGATATAATCATTATCTTCAGGCACTTCTTCGGGTTTGAAAGACTTAAGCAATTGCCCGTTGTCGTACTCAAAATGCCGGATAGTATTATCCTTGCTGACAGTGATAATCAGATTTTCCTCAGGTAGAATTTTTAAATCCCGTAGGTCAGGAATTTTTTCGGATAGTTCCCAATATCCCTCTTTTTCTATCCATTGGGAGTGGAGGGAAACGGATGTAAATGCAATTAAGCCTAAGCAAATTAAAATAATCTTTCTCATTTCATCACCATACAAATTACTTTATACTACATAGACACATGAAGTTGAAAAACGTCTCCGAGATATAGATTTTTTTTTACATTTTTTCTTGATTTCTTTCTAAAATTTTTGAAATTTGTATTTGGAGACGGCTCAAAGTATCGGCAGCTTCCGGATTTTGAAGAATGATCTGGAGCAAATCGTCTGAATCCTGCGACTTCTCATAGTCGAGGATAAGCTTAGATAGGTGTTCGTCTAAGTTGAGCAGATCATTTAAGTTCTTGTTAAACAATACAGCTATCTTGTTCATTTCATCTAATCCGAATTCACTGTCGGCGAGTTTTTCTTCCAGCTTTCGGCTATAATTCTGCAGAAAGGTAAAGATGATTGCCCTGTACTTATTGATAAGCGATTTCAGCTTCTTTTGTCTTAACATTTAAAAAGCTCCTGAGTTGTAAAAACTACAGGAGCAAAAATGGTGGGAAGTATCTGTATAAGCAACTAATCGGTTTGAAAATAGCCTTAAACATTATGAATCACATGCTTGACAATACCTTGAATTTCAAACTGCCAAAAAGGCATAATCTCAATAGGTAGAAATTTTGAATTGGCTGAAAAAAGATAAGTTTTACCTTCGATTGTCCTGAATGTTTTGACGGCCATTTCTCCGTTCAAAGCCGCAATAACTACTTTGCCGTCTTTAGGTCTTTCATTTTTATTTACAACAAGTATATCCCCGTCGTAAATACCTTCATCAATCATACTTTCACCGGAAACTCTTACTAAGAAGACATCATCGGGCTTAGGTGCAAGTACTGAATTAAGGTCAAACATCTGTGAATTGGGATTGACTGAAATATTAACTCCTTCTGCTCTCAGAAGTGGAGCTTCAAAACTAAACGTTGATTTTAGTTCGACTATATTTTTAACTTTCATTATTTTCCTCTTCATGTTTTGTATTCAGATTGTAATAATCCAATATTTGTACAGCTAAACAATAAGGTATGTTCTCCGTACAAATGATACATAGGCAAAATCAATAAATTGAATATTAGAATAATATCAATATAAGATTTGATTCTTAAAGCGAATGTATGATTTTTGTCACAGTTCCGATTATATTGAATTCCAAATCACCAATTGATAAAGGTAAAAATTGATGATTTCGTGATTCAAGGAACGCTTCACCATCGAATATTCTATAAACTTTAACAGTCAAGCCTTGATTTAGCTCAGCAAGAACTATTCTGCCGTCATCCGGCTCTAATGCAGAATCTACAACAAGAATATCACCATCGCGTATGCCTTGATGAACCATGTCCAATCCATGTACTCTTGCGAAAAATGTGGAAGCCGGACGGTCAACAAGGAACTCATTCAAGTCAACCTCTCTTTCAATTCCCGATTCTACAGGAACCGGATATCCCGCAGCAACCGACATTTCGTATAAGGTCATCTTTGCTGCATTCTCTTCATTCGGCTTGAAACCGATTATTTCTATACTTTCCAATTTATGCTCCAAATAAAAATTCTACTAACCCCCTAAAACAACTATGCAATATAATAATAAATCGTAATATAGAAAAATTTATTTTCAGACATTTATTAATACTGTTGAGACCGAGTTAAAGAACGAATAAATTTCCTTAACAGTAAAAAACTTACTGACTTAATCCTGTTCTAATAATTAATTTTAAACTAAGACTTGTTTATATCGTTAAACTATTAATCATCATTTCCGGTAAATCATTGCAGTTATCAATCACATAAGTGTCATTCGAGTTCAATATCGTTTTGAATCATTTTAACACCGATAGCTATCGCACCATCCAAAGCAGAGCCTTTAGGTTTGACAAGTCTTAAATCGTTATTTTTCATTATTTCATTTTCTAACAAATTTTTTAGTAGTGTATCAGCATCAATTATTCCACCCATCAGTGCAACATCAGCAGGTTTAGATTTGAAGTTTTTAACAATTGCAGCCGGCAGTTCGGCTAAATGTTGTGCAGCAGAATTGATAATGTCGCGACAAATATCGTCGCCATCTGCGGCACATTTCATAACTGAAGGAGTAAGATTTTGATATTCAAAAGCCCTTTCTGCATAAGCTTTCACAATTGTACGTGGTTCTGTAAGATTAATAGTAGGGTACATAT
>JBAYPL010000228.1:0-4574 GCA_041677745.1 Kapaibacterium sp. (SeqCode) | reverse complement strand
GTGGATATATCCTGCCGCTTCCCTTCAATAGTGGTAAGATATGATGATAAGCCACGTGTGTATATCATGTTTGGATGTTCTCAACCTGCTTATCCGGATACACCGAGGGTATTCATTGTCGAGAGTGTGTTCCCGGCAGACACAAATTTCGTTCTGCCCCAAGGTCCGAACAACTTGCGACCTGTTGTTTATGCTTATACTCCTACAATTGATACAACTGCATTAATCAGATGGGGAGCTCCTTCGATAAATGCTTCCTTTGGAGGCAATTATTATGCGTGGAGCGATTCCGCTCATGGAATTGGAGTAGCGTTCAAGACACCGAGCGACAGAGGCATGCTTACGAACAAAAAGTACATACAACACGGCATATACTTCAAGAGTTTGCAGCCTTCGCTCAATACTTATTCACGAATGAATATTGGTGAAAATGAATGTGCCCTGGTGTTTAAGGGTGAGAATTATGATGAAAATCAAATAATATATACTCGTTTGAAGTTGACAAATAATATCATTGACAATTATTTGCCAAATTCATTTTGTGATACAGAGCCGTATCACCACATCGGTTACATAGACGGTTTAAATAAGACAGTTCGTATAAATGTTTCACCTCTTTTCGGTTCTACATTCAACGATGAGTATCCAGCGGTCTATCGAGCAGTTGATTTTGCGAGACGACCAGGTTATGAAGTTACAGATTCACTTCATTATGTAGGAGCTTGTTGGGACAGAGTATTTTGGCAAGCAAACGAACATAACCCAAACGGACGTAAAATCATTTATATGAAAAATATAGATATGGATGACACACAAAGCTGTTGGTATCTGTTACCTGAATTACGATTATTAACACCTACATCAAGTCTTTTTCAACCAAGTCCCGGACCGGGTGCACCATCCGGCAAAACAGACGGGCTATTTCATCAATTGGCATTGGCTGACAGTTCATTTGTATTAAACTTTGTTAAGGACTCCATCGGTGGAAGTCCGAATGGAAATTCGTTGGTGTATCACATATACTTCCATGGATGGTTAAATTATCTCGAAAGATGGACAGAAGATTGGGAGCCGAAACACGGCGAGGTTACACTTCAATGGTGGCCAAAGTTAGGACAGGGACAATATCCTCATTCGACACAGACACCTGTATTGACTGAGAACAGAGACTGGTTCATTCATAATAGGGTATATCAGTCTGCGGGGGATTATATTCGCACCGGAGCAAAAATGTTTTTAAAAGGTGAGCAGGACAAGGAGACAATTTTTCCCATGCTGACAATTTCTGATTCAGTAAATACAGCAAGAATTTCGGAAATTTATTCCTTAAACAGTAGCGGCTATAATGCACAAAGGATTAAAATGGCAGCTTTCAAGACTGATGACAATGACAGAATTGTTCCGAAAGACACTATTACAAGTGAGTGGTTTCACATCAATGAGCTAAGAGAGTTTGCTTTTTTCACGACAATCTTTGACACCTCTTTGTTTGAACTAACTCTTGAAAGATACGGCCAAAAGAAAAGCGTAAGTATTCCAATGTTCAGGGATGATAATGAGTATTTAAGTTCCAAAAAAATTGCTTTTTTGAACGGGAGAAATCAAAAATACAGATTTAAATTAATCCGGAAAAATGAATATACACATACTTGGGTTGATTTGGTTCTGGATGATTATCGTGAATTAGGCTCAAATTTTGCGGAATATGGAAATCGTGAACTTGCGAAAGTCTATACAAATGAAATAAATGGTTCACACCAAATTATTGATTTGGCTGATAATTCATTTTCACAAGAAGCGGAACTGAAAATTCAGGTATATCCAAATCCTGCAAGTGAATTCATGTATGTTATCGCTACAAATTCACTCACTGACGGAGCAGAGGAATTGAATTTCACTTTATATAATTCTGTAGGAAGTAAAATAAAAAAATTCACTGGAAAGTGTAATGATGTGTACACCCTTGATTGTGCAGAATTGCCGAGTGGTATTTATTTTTTAAAGGTTGCAAGTAATTTAATTGATGAAACTAATATGAATATAAAAACTCAAACTGTTTCGCTTATAATTACTCGTTAAGAAATTCTAATTCATATTCGTTTAACATGAATAAAAAACAGTCCGCAGGTAATTCCTACGGACTGAGTTATTTTTTGGGGGAGATATTCCGAATTAATTATCTGACGATTGTAAACTTCTCGTTAATAATACCATGATTACTTATAATTTGAATATAATAAAAGCCTGCCGGAATTTCTGACAGGTTGAGATAAGTACCATCGGAAATGTTGTCAGAATCAAATCTCAACAGTTCATTACCAATCAAATTACGTACAATTATTTTTTGTATCTCTACATTTGAATTTTTCACACCAACGAAAATAGATTCGTTTGCAGGGTTGGGATAAATTTCAATACCATCTGCGAAGAGTTCGTCAAATACTGATGTTCCATTCTTAGCAGTAAAACTCAAGGTTTCGGTAAACGGTCCCGAGCCGGATGTAGAATTAGCTTTCACACGCCAGTAATATGTTGTCCCGTCTTCGAGTAAATCATCAGGGATATTATACGTGACATCTTCCCAACTTAATTCATTTACAATAAATCCCTGGTCGAACTCACTACGGTTGGCAAGTTGCACATTGTAGCTGCTTGCTCCCGGAACGACATTCCAGCTTAAAGTAGGAGTCAAGTTTGTTTCTGAACCATCAGCAGGACCGACAATTTGCGGAGCCGGAAGCGGAATTCCGGTATTAAATTTCCATGATTGCGTGAAAATACTTTCACCTGCACCATTCAAGGCTTTAACTCTCCACCAATATTCAGTTTCATTATTTAAACGACCTACCGGAATAATATCAAAAGTATCGGTCAAATTTGATTTAGTGTATCTTACAGCAAATCCTTCGAATGTGTCATCACGAGAAACTTGCAGTGAATATGTTTCTGCTCCAACAGATGAAGTCCAGTATAATGTAGGGGTTGTTGTATTGACTACTGTATTATTAGCAGGTCCGGCAAGATAAGGTCTGTCAGGTACAGTAGTTGAAGTTGAAAAAGTAAATATTTCAGACCAATCACTTTTACCGGCATCATTCATAGATGCAACTCTCCACCAATAAGTAGATTCGTAATCCAACTCATTAGGAAGATAGCTGTTGTCAGTCAAATCGCTTTTATTAATAACCAACTTTGTAAACGCTTCATCTTCTGCAACTTGCAAATGGTATCTGCTTGTATTTTGTGTCAATGACCATGAAAAACCGTTATTAACTTTCACAGATTGTGCAAAATTCTCGGGAACTTGTAGAGTTGGTGCAGATGGAGGCTGATTATGATTAACATCGGTTAATTCAAACCAGTATGTAAAGTCTTTGGAAGTACCATTAACAATTACATTCTTTACATTGACAGTATATTTTATATTATCTGCTAATCCTTCCACTTTCCAACTTATGTTATTAGGAAAGCTTCCCCATCCTTCATTATCATTTCCTAAAGAATGGACATTCATGACTTTGCCTGATTCGTCTTTCATATCAACAGTTGCTGAAGAATAATCAACATTCTGATTACCCCACAGATTATTTTTATCTGCGATAGCATTAAAAGACAAAAAGAATGATTTATTCACATAGCTTGGAGGATAATACTCATAAGGATAAGCAATGAACTCTAAGTCATTATTTATGGAAGAAGCATCTGTATAATCTTGATAAAGGAATAATGATGCGGAAAAGAATCCACCGCTAACAGGAGTACCATCTGACCTTCCGAATGCAAATCTTGTCAAAAATGGATTGAGTAAAGCCCTTCTGTGACCAACTTTAAATTGTCCTTCAACATCAGCATTATGGTCGTCAATTAGCCAGCCGACAATTGATTTAATCGGACTATCGCTCCCACTACCATATTCGATGTTTGATTTCATTCTCGCTTCTCCACCTCCGGGCGTGTAGCAGGGTGTGGCAGGGTCGTCAATATGTCCGCCCTTTCCGCTAGCAACCATATTCAAGCAACCATCCATGGACATCTGTTGTCCGGAATAATCATAGGTTACCGGTTTAAGTTTATGAAGGCTCCTTATATGATTAACCTTGTCAAGCACTTCGTCAATGACACTTTGTTTCAAAATACCTGTATTGCAGGATGAAACATCGGGTAATACATCATAGAATTGGGTGTACTGTGTTTCTATGGGTTTATCACTGCCAAAGAGATTTGCAGTGAGCAAGAAGCTAAACAAAGTAATTGTGAATAAATTTTTCATTTCTTCATTGAATATTAATTATACATCATTACAAAAATAAACAATATTATAATTAATTCATAAAAATTTTATTATTATTTTACTTTTAACAACCAAAACATTAATAATTTACGTTCTACTAATCATAATGGTTTATTCTTACTTTGATAACTTAGTACCGAAATAAATGTTGAATGAATTTATGAATATATGTAAAATATAGAGTCTATCAGAATTGATGGTCATGAAAGATATACTTTAAAGTAAAAGGTTTCGTCACTTCAATTATTAAATTTCACTTTTTAAATTATGTATAATTTTGATT
>JBAYPL010000227.1:0-4598 GCA_041677745.1 Kapaibacterium sp. (SeqCode) | reverse complement strand
TTCTCTGTCCGTAGTTCAAGTGTAAAGCAGCAAGTTCATAGCCGTGTTCTGCAGCCAAAGCAGCGCAAACAGCCGAATCCATGCCACCGGATAACAACACAATCGCAATGCTTTTATTCGTAGATTCCATCAATAATTTATGCTCGCAAGAAATGATTGGAATATTTCATCAACCTCACGTATCGAGGGCTGAATATTATTCATTACATTGACCGGAATAAGAGAAAATTCGTAATAATCCCCGGTTGTAGAAATAAAAACAGCACTTTTGGCTATCAATGCTCCACCGGTACTTGAATACTCATATTTTACAAATTCCTGACTTCCCATATTAATAATCTGATACTTGCCAATTTGCTTGACTATTCCTACTGTCTTATTTTCTCTTTTCTCAAGCGACAATCTCGCAAGACCGTATAAACCTTCTTTATTAATAGTTTCGCTTACTAATTCATTGTTTCTCAGATGAGAAAAAACAGCGGTAAGAGTGTAGTCAGGATTCACTGCAACAGCAATTACATCGGAATTCATTTTAGACTCTACATCAACAAGGAACCATCCTTCCGGGAGGAAGGCTATCATATCACCCTTATCGGAACGCACGATATTGTCCGACATCCTTAAAAGTGGTTTTGGGCTAAGGTTCAATTCAGGTTCAATTTCTGTTCTTTGTTCCTCATGTATTACTACTATACATGATGACATAACAGTCAACCCAATGAACAGAATAATTTTAATCAAGTTTTTATAAAGCAACTTACACATAAAACAATAAAGATTAATATTCTTCAACATGTAATGAACCATCTTGTTCTTCACAATGTTTCGTGAATTTATTTTTCGATAAAAATTTTGTTACAGATTCAATCATCTTTGGATTTCCGCAGAGGAAGAAATGTGTCTTAGCAGGGTCAATGTCTATGCCGGCTTCATTTTGAAGTGTACCTGACTCGAGATGCTTCTCAATATAGCCTGTTTTACCGTTCCAAGTACTGTCAGCTTTTAAAAGCGTCGGGAAATAGTAGAAATTGTCAAAATTCTTCTCAATGAATTTTAGTTCGCTGTAATATCCCAAATCCCATGGATAGCCGGCACCATGGATAATAGCTAATTTACTTTCTTTGTGTTCTTGTATGTGCGAACGTAAGAAACTCATGTACGGAGCCAAGCCGGTACCGGTGGCTATCATTACAATATTAGAGCCTTCAGGCACATCATGCAAGCAGAATAGTCCATGTATTTTATCATCAATCCACATACGTCTTCCTTGAGTAAGATTGAATAACCGAGGAGTCAGCTGTCCGGATTTTACTTGACTAATATAAAACTCGAATTCTGAAATTTCATGTTTGGCAGAGGCTATCGAATAAGGTCTTTTTATCAGTTCGTTATCTTTTACACTTTCGATGGTAACCACTGAATTTGCCGACCTTTGCTCATTTGAAAGTAGTCCTATCGTGGTATATTGTCCTGCAATAAACTCGTAGCGTGGTTCGTCGGTTTTAATACGTAATATCATCAAATCCGGCGTCAGCAATATCTTGCCGATTACGGTAGAATTGTAAAGAGATGAATTCATAAATCAATTTTTTTTTATATGACAACAATTATTTACGAGCAACTTTATCCAATAATTAATAAATTGAATAAAAAAGATTAGACGTTTACCATAAAAATAGATTTGCTTACATTTCAAAAGATATTTATTTATCTTGAATGATTTTAGATATTTTGTGTGAATTTACTGATTTTAAACAATTTCTATTGTTAATTGAAGATAAAATCTATGATTTCCATAACTATATATTTTGGTTATCGCTTATATACTAATAAAAATATTTTATTATCAATGAAGTCAATCAAAATTTAACTATAATTTTATAAACCTTGAAAAAATTAGTTCTCAGAAAAGAGAAGGTCATAAAAGACAAAAGCTCTACCTACAAAATCAACTACGAAGCAGACCTTAACAAAGCCCAGTATGAAGCTGTCATGCATGATTCGGGTCCTGCTCTTGTGATTGCCGGAGCAGGCACAGGAAAAACACGTACATTGATTTACAGGTTAGCACGAATGATTGAAGACGGCAATAATCCCGCATCTATACTTCTACTGACTTTTACGCGAAAAGCCGCCTCTGAGATGTTACGTAGAGCCTCCTTGCTTTTAGACGGTAGATGTGATGATGTTGCTGGCGGTACTTTCCATTCATTTGCAGTTCAAATACTTAGATATTATGCAAAATTAATCGGTTATGAAGGCACTTTTTCTATTCTTGATCAGTCGGATTCTGAGGACGCAATTAATTTGCTTCGTAGCGATTATATTGATAAATCAAACCCAAGAAGGTTCCCTACAAAACAAACTCTGCAAAAAATTTATTCTATGAGTATCAATACACGTAATGGTATTGAGGAAGTCATAGGGGATAACTATCCGTATTTTATTGACGAGTCGGAGAAAATCCAAAGCCTGTTGCTTGATTATCATATCTATAAAAAAAATCATAACATTATGGATTATGATGACTTGCTGTTAAACCTCCTCAAATTGTTGAAAGACAATAAGAATGTACTCCATACAGTCAATGAAAGATATAAATATATTATGGTAGATGAATATCAGGACACCAACAAACTTCAACATGAAATTGTTTTGCTTCTTGCCGGTCCGAGAAGTAATGTTATGGCTGTTGGTGACGACGCCCAGAGTATTTATTCTTTCAGGGGTGCATCGTATCAAAATATAATGTTTTTTCCCGAATCTTTTATTGATTGTAAAATTTATAAAATAGAAGAAAATTACAGAAGCACCGAGCAAATATTGAATTTATCCAATTATATCATTAATGATGCGCTTATTAAATATGAAAAAAAATTATATTCAAAGAATCTTCAGGGAGAGTTGCCTGCAATAATTTGCTCTCGCAGCGAGCGTGAACAATCTATGTTTCTTGTTCAACAAATCCTCGAATTAAGAGAGAACGGCGTCCCCTTGAATGAAATTGCAGTGCTGTTCCGTTCCGGTTTCCATTCATTTGACTTAGAAATTGAACTCGAAAAATCAAATATACCGTTTATTAAATTCGGTGGATTGAAATTCATTGAAACTTCTCATATAAAAGATTTATTAGCTTATCTTCGTGTCCTGAATAATCCTAAGGATGTCATAAGCTGGCAAAGGATATTGATGTTATTCGACGGAATAGGACCAAAGAAGTCTAAGAATTTCAATGAATTAGTTTCAAAGGGAAGTATTAATCTGAACAAGCCTGATTCGGAGATTCTGAGAAATCAGCCTCCGATTGTTTTCGAGCTTGTCAGCTTACTATCGGATTTATTGAACAGTAAATACACCATAAGTGATAAATGTGCCATACTCGCCGAATTCTACAGACCACTTCTGAAGAACAAACATGATGATTGGAAAAAACGATGGGACGACATCGAAACCTTCATTACAATAGCGGAACGTTACAATAACATTCAAAGCTTTCTCAATGATTTAGCTATTGACCCCCCTTCAGAATCTGTATCGGATTTATCTCCCGAAAGTAGCGACGATGAGAAGCTGCACTTGACGACAATTCACTCTGCCAAAGGTCTTGAATGGCAGGCAGTATTCCTGATCTGGGCACTTGAAGGAAGATTCCCTTCGGCTAAATCGGTAAGGTCTATTGATAGTATAGAAGAGGAACGCAGATTGTTTTATGTAGCTGTAACACGCGCTAAGAAATATTTATACATCACTTATCCTACAAATATATATGACCGTGAAAGCGGCTTCATATTAAGCGATGTATCACGCTTCATAAAAGATGTTCCTGAAGAAATATCTGACAGACTTATAATTTCTGAGGAAGATGACGACGACGCTGACTTCTTAGACAATTTATCAGTAAATTGATGATTCCGGTTTGAACATGTCATGGTGATAACCTTTCGATTAGCCAGTCATTTCCAGTCAACTTATATCTTATTCTGTCATGAAGTCTGCTTTCTCTTCCTTGCCAAAATTCATATTCATCGGGAATTAATCTAAAACCTCCCCAGAACTCAGGTAATGGTACGTTTGCAGGATATTTAACCATTAGTCCGGCAACCTTTCTTATCAAGGTAAACCTACTTTTTATAGGTTGACTTTGTTTTGAAGCCCAAGCTCCAAGTCTGCTTGTGTAGGGACGAGTTGCAAAATATGCTTCTGATTCTTCTTTTGATATTTTTTCAACTTTCCCTTCTATCCTTATCTGACGTTCAAATTTATCCCAGAAAAACAACATTGACGCAAAAGGATTCTCCGCAATTTCAGTACCTTTTCTGCTGAAATAATTTGTATAGAAAACATATCCTCTTTCATCGTATGATTTCAAAAGTACAACTCTTGATGATGGTCTTCCATTTTTATTTACTGTTGAAACAGTAACTGCAGTAGGTTCTAAAAAATCACCTTTCAATGCATCCTTCATCCATAAGTCAAATTGCTGCAACGGATTTTTATCCACAGAATCCATATCGAGGCTAAATCTACTGTAATCTCTTCTTATGTTAGTTAAATTTTCCATTTCAAGTTATGAAATTATCAAAAACAATAATGACGGA
>JBAYPL010000226.1:0-4627 GCA_041677745.1 Kapaibacterium sp. (SeqCode) | reverse complement strand
TTATGCACAAATGAAATTCTTGAGAAATTGAAAACAGAAGAAAACATAGACAAACTAAACGACAGACCGTCGAATAAACGTCTGGAATTTAGCTTAAACTATTTTCTGGATCGTAACGAAAAATTTGCTTTAATTCATAATTCAACTCCAAGATGGGATTTGCTGAAGCCATCAGCCTATGTCCATATGACTATTAATGAGAAAACTTTTATAAATGGTCATCTTTGTGTATTGTCTGACTTAGACAATCTTTTATTCTATCATAGTTTTATTGATAAAGGCATCTTCTCTTTTCCATATGACCGTTGTATATCTGCTGTTTATGATTCTGTGAAACAAGTACTGTTCAGCAAAGAATTTGAAGATGAATTGACTAAGCTCTCCGACGAAAAGGAATTTAAAGTAAGATTTGAGCAACCCGAGCAAAGAGGAGGTCTCATTCGGATTTGTCCAACATCAGATAAACTTGATGAAGATGGAAAGGTGCAATCAACAGTTACTATTAGAGAGGATTGGATTGACAAAGGCATAATTATAGTGCCCAAGAGAATATCTAACTATATGGAAGGAACAAATACAATTCACATAATCTATGACCAAGTAGACAAGGTGTTGCCTTATTGGGGTAACGAGGGACGAATAGAAGGGCTTGAAGATTTTTATTCTGTAAAAAATGTTGCAGAATTTGATAAGGTTTACCTGCGGCTGGAAGGTCTTGAACCTACACGATTATTTATAACTGCTACATGGCAGAGATCGCTTGATAAATTACTATCGATTGAACCACGAGATTTGGACTGGAAGCATAGTTCATTGCGAGATTGTATCATTGTGATATTGGCAAAATTTAAAACACCGATGCACTATCGTGAAATTTATGCAGAAATAGCTATTCACAGAAATGTTTCTGTTGTTAGTATAGATGCAACACTTTCCCGTTATTCCCCACGTGTTTTCGTACGTGCAGGTTCGGGCAAATGGGGATTAGCTGGTTGGATGTCAGAAGAACTGCCCGGAGGAGGAGATACAGGTGACCGTCCCCCTAGCCCTGAACCAGATGAGAATATATGGAAAATAGTGCAGCTTATAGAAGAAAATGATTATGTTTATAAACTGCTTCAGAAAACTGGACGGCCGCTTAGTTTTAGTGATATATGCGATAAACTGGCTAATGTTCTAAAAGTTGACTCGGATAAATTAAAAGCTACAGGATTCTTAAAAGCTAGTGATGAACGTTTAAGAAGGTTGGATGATGGTACATGGGCACTGGAAGAATGGTATAAAAAACCGATCTTCAAGGAAGAACAAAAAGAGGTTGAGTTATCAGAAAGTAAAGGTGTAACTGAACCAATCATTTCTGCGGACATGATTAAAAAACGAAATAGCTCTCAGTTATTTTTAGCGATATTGCTAATCTTGTTTTTTCTTTTTACAATTGGTGGCATTATATTGTTTTGTTTATTTATCTAATCGGAGCAAGTTATGAGCATTATCGGTAAATTATATTTAATCCCTTTGATTAAAGGCAAAACCGATTTATTGAGAATACCAAAAGAATTAGCAAAGGATTTAGCTGATTCAGGCATACACAGTTCTGTTAATTGTATCTGTTCAAATCGCGATAAACATAAACTATCTGTTCGAATCAATATTCAAGACAGAACAATTATCGGATTGGAGCCTTGGTTGAGGGAATTGAAAGACGAAGACATTAAGTCGTTGAGTTTAGAAGGGGAAAATGATACCCCATGTAGTTTCGGCTTTAACTTTTCTAAAGAGTTACCACCTCCAGTTGAGGACATAGAGACTTTTAAAATTCTCCATCCTGAGCAAGGCCTGTATTTAGGAAGTAAACTTTTACCAGAGTTTTTTGAACTTTTGCGGACAAATGAGGCAGCATCTGTAGAAGAGAGTGATCTATTAAAACAAGTATTTATCTGCGGCGCCATTGGAAGCGGCAAAACAGTTCTTGCAAAAATATTTATTGAAGAAGCAACAAACAAGGGTATCCCGGTTATTGCCATCGACCTCAAAGGAGATATATCGAGCATGGGGGTAGTTTTTTCTGGTGAAGATTCATCCGAACTAATACCATGGGTAACACCAAGAAAAGATGAAAGCATAGAGGCTAAGGCTGCAACTATCGCCGAAGAACATAAAATGAAACTACAGCGTTGTGGTTTAATCGCTAAAGATGTTGATGAGTTTAAAAAGAACGTTGCAGTAAATGTCTTTACGCCACGGTCGAACGCTGGTTTTCGTCTTGCCTTTTCCGCATTTGTTGAACCACCTGAAGACTTAGAAAAATTAAAAGAAAAAGACCCGGATTCATTCGAATCCGTCATTGGGTTCATGGCAGAAACATTTGTGTCACGGCTAACTCTCACCAAGAAAAAAACTGATAAGGCCAGAGGATATATCTATGAAATTATCAAGACTTTCTGGGATAAGGGCGAAAGCCTGCGTGGTTACAATGGTATAAAACAAGTTCTTGATGAGATCAAGTTAGGATACCTCGGTATAGAACAAATTGGTGGGATGGACACCGATGAATATATATCACAGAAAGACAGAGAAGAGATTGCGTCTGCTATAAATGCGTTATTAATCGGCCCACAGAAATTATGGTTTCAGGGATTCCCTTTGAACATCGAGGAACTAATAAATCCCAATAACTACGATGGCAAAACGCCTCTTACCATCATAAATATAAAACACTTAAATTTTCAAGACCAAGCATATGTTGTCGGCTATATAGCATATCTTATTTGGTTTTGGATGCGAGGACTTAAAGGTGATGATAAACCAAGGTTGATTTTTTACATAGATGAAATAGGAGGTGGCGGTTCTAAAGAAGCCTTTTTCCCAAGTGTTGCCATCTCACCTTCTAAACCTGCCCTAAATTTGCTTTTGCGACAAGGCCGTGCATTTGGGGTTTGTTGTATATTTGCCACTCAAAGCCCAGGGGATATTGATTACAGAGCTCTCGGTCAATGTGGTACATGGGCGGTGGGGCAATTGAGAACAGACCGAGATCGTCAGAAGATAAAACAAGGAGCAGGTGTCGCTGAATTAGACTTTGAAACAGCTTCGCAGTTTATTCCTGTTTTGAATACTGGGCAGTTTGTAATCAAATCTCCTTCACTTCCGTGGACAATAATAGAAGAACGATGGCTGATGCATTTGCATCGTGTTTTATCGCAGGAAGACCTTGAAAGATTAAAAGATGATTATGAAAAAGAGGTTCACATACTTTTTGAAGAATCGCAAAAGTGTGCAAATGCAAATGATAGACTTACCGCTAAAAATTTATTGGAATCAATTATCAGGTGTTACCGTTTTTCAGCTCTTTGCCCAAAGGCATATCTTCTTTTTGGCAAAGTGCTATATGATATGTCTGATTACGATAGTGCGATCAAGAAACTGAACGAGATGCTTAAAAATCGTATGGAAGCTGAGGAAAGTGGTGAAGCATATTTCCTTCTTGGAAAATGTAAGGAACAGATAGGACATTTTGATAACGCTGCCATTGATTTTGCAAGGGTTGCTGGTAGCGCAGCAAATGAAGAAATCAAGTCAATAGCTTTTAACCACGAACAGTATTGTAAGAACAGAACTACTTGGGCTGAATTAACAGAAGTTCAGAAATTTTTCTGGTGGATTGTGGGCAAGAAGTCTGATGACACAGCTTTGGTTCGGCTACAAAATGAGGATAAAGAGTTACTTGAGAAAATATTTACAACTCAGCTAAAGGAAAAAGATTTTTCAATCCCAGATCCTATAGATCTTAGCCAACTTATTGAATTAAGCAAAAAAGCTGCTGTTGAGCAACACGAAAAAACTACCGAACAAGTAAAAGTGGAACGTTGGGCTACTGAGCAGGTTTCTAAAATTGAAGCTGTTCTACGGGACGGAACCTTAGAGAACGCTTCTTTGCTTTGTAAAAAAGTCATTCAAAATTTACAAGATGTTGGTGGTCGTGCCAGTTCTTCTGTTGTGGCAATTCTTGAAAAGTGCAATAAACTTAGTGAAGATGAATTAGCGGAGCTAAATAAGAAAATAAAATTAATAGAAGCCAGACAATTTGAGTTTGAAATTGCTAATCTTTTCCGTCGGAAAGGCTATAAATCATCTGCGACTAGATTTACAAATGATGACGGAGTGGACGTATTTGCAAGCAACGAAAACGAAAAAGTCATTATTCAATGTAAACGATGGAAACATTCCGTGGGTCGAGATAAAATTGACGAATTGGCAGGTGTCAAAAATCGGTATAAAGTTGATAAGGCTATTTTGGCCACAACATCGTATTTCTCTGATGATGCGAAGCGGGCGGGACGTGAGCATAATATTGAACTATGGGATTTCATGCGGATAAAAAGAGAATGGCATGATGCCCTCGCAACGCAGGTGGCTAGCCAATGAAATAAAATCAAGCCATCTAAGAATCTAAAATATTTGAAAATCAAACCACAATCCCTGCGATTTTGTGCGCGCAATAAATCAGACTTAAGACGCAAGACGGAGAGTAAATTTATGTCAAGGCCGCGATGAGAAAACTGACAGTATTTCGCTGAAAGCGAATATAAGATAAATATTCGAACCGAGACATAAATTTGCGGTGATT
>JBAYPL010000225.1:0-4798 GCA_041677745.1 Kapaibacterium sp. (SeqCode) | reverse complement strand
CGGGTGAAAATATGTCAGACAGGAACACAAATAAGGCTGAATCTGCTCAAAGTTCATCCATGGGTGCTTTGAATAGAGCAGCCTCTCAGATGCAGGACATGATAGGTGCGATGAAGTCGCAACAGGATGGTTCTTGCGATAATCCGGGTGGTATGGGTGGTGGACAAGGCTCAGGTATGACTCCGGGAATGAGTATGTCACAGAAAATGCAAGAAATCGCAGCTCAACAACAAGCTATTAATCAGGCTATGCAACAAATGATGCAAGGCGGGCAAGGTGCAGGAGGTCAATCTTCTATGCAGAGACAAGCTGAAATGGGAAGAATCGCCGATAAGCAGGGCGGAGCCAGAAAATCTATCGAAGAGTTAGCTAAAGAACAAAAAGAATTAGCCGGCGGTGACGAATCTAAACTCTCCGAACTTGAAAGAATTGCCAAGGAAATGGAGGAGATTATTCAGGATGTCAAGTCTAAAGGAATTACTCCCGAGACGATGAGGAAACAAGAGAAAATATTGTCAAGACTTCTGGATGCTTCTCGCTCTGTTCACGACCGTGATTATGAGAAAGAGAGAGAAGGCAAAAGGGCAGATGATATTTTCAAACAAAGCCCCGGCATGATTGACTTCTCTACACAGGAAGGTAAAGACAAAGTTTTCAGAGACTTGATGAGAGCCAATCAAAAAGGTTATACCAAAGACTACGAAAACTTGATACGCGCTTATTTTGAATCATTAAAAAATTTGGATTCTAAATAGATGGGAAGAACAGTTGCTATGATTAGTGATTTTTCATACTCCGATAATTACGTCGGAATTATGAAAGGGGTTATCCGCAGCATTAGTCATTTTGCCGATATTATTGATATTACTCACGGAGTGGAGCCCGGAAACATACAGTCAGCTGCATATTCTTTAGGCTCTGCTTATAAATTTTTCCCCAAAAATACTGTATTCCTCTGTGTTGTTGACCCCAAAGTTGGTACGGCGAGAAATGCTATTGCGATTGAAACAGAAAACTACTTCTTCGTGGCGCCTGATAACGGAATTCTTTCACCTATTATCAAGAGTGAAAAAATTATCAGCTCGGTAATATTAAATAATGAAAAATATCATCTTAAAAATAAATCTAATACTTTCCACGGCAGGGATATCTTTGCTCCCGTAGCTGCATATATTTCTATAAAAGTTGAGCTTGCTGAATTAGGTGAACCGACAACTCCTCGTTGCTTGACAATACTTGACGATATCGAGCCGACAGTCAACGATGACGGTGTCTCCGGTAAAATTATTCACATAGATTCATTTGGCAATCTTGTAACGAATGTGAATGCTGACGACTTAAAAAAAAAAGACATAAGGATCTTAGTTGCAGATTATGAAATAAATGGGATTTCAAATACTTACGCAGATGTAAAAGAAAATGAACTGTTGGCTTACATCGGAAGTAGCGGAATGATTGAAATTGCCTCAAACAAAGCAAATGCTAAACAAATTACAGGCTCGAAAAACGGAAGTACAATTCTGATATCTTACTTATAAGCAAACCTAAAAACAACAAATCCTCTTCATTTTTTTCCTGAAAAACCTTCTCGCTTTATGTGATTCTAATGTCGTTTTTGTATAAAAATATGACTGATATTGTATAGATTACATAATAATTGATACATCACAATTCTTTAGTACTAAAATAGATTTCATCACAAATTAAATTATTGAATATTATCATCATTAACTATGTTGTTAAACATTACATTTAACGTGTAATATTAACGCAAATAATATAATACAATTTAAGATTTATATCAAGATTAATTTAACATGAAATAGGGCTGAATAGAAATTAATTTGTATAAGTGTTTAAATTATTTGGAATTAAATATTCTTTTAGTTATTTTTGGTATAGTTATATATGTATAATATCAATATTAATAATGTAAGTATATAGCAATATTTAAAATTATGTTATGAATCTTATGCGATATTTTTGTAATAATATAGATTTTATGTTTAATATTAAGGGTACTCATGATGCGAATCTATACCAAGATTCTTGTACTTTTGACGGCATTATTATTTTCATATAATGCCTATTCGCAGGTTGAAATAGAGGGAACGACCTATACAAGGTTGTCCCTTGCATTCAACGCCATAAATGCGGGCACACACACAGGGGATATCGAAGTCCTGATAACAGATGACTTCACGGAATCAACCACAGCGATATTACAGGGTTCAGGCAACGGGAATGCCGATTACAATTCCATACTGATTTATCCGACGGGTTCATACACAATACAGGGCAATCTGTCTAATGGTATTTTGCAGTTTCAGGGAGCTGACAATGTAACAATTGACGGAAGAGCTAATTTGAGTGGTTCAACCCGCAGCTTAACATTCAAAAATAACGCAACATCCGGCACAATATTAAGAATTGACAGTTTGATTACATCCAATGACCCATCAAACGACAATGTAATTCAATATTGTAATTTTGAGCAGGGTTCACAAACCAGCGGTTACGGTATTACATTTGGAGCTAGTAACAGTTATACAGGTATTGGTACTCATAGTAATAATACTATTGCATACAACAGTTTTCAGAAAATGTACATTGGTATCAGATCGTATGCAGCCTCCGGAAGTGAAGCAAAGGGATTGAAGATACATAACAACATCTTTGGTTCATCTAATCTTTCCATGACTATAACTTATCAGCCACTTTACTTGTATTATTTGCATGAATCTGAGGTATATGAAAATACCTTTGATTACATCAGTCGTTCAAGCAATCTCTACATAATGTATTGTTATTATTCAAAGGATGTGAAAGTATATAATAACAATATAAACAATACATCAGCCGGGTCAAGTTTGTACGGATTCTATTGCTATTATGCCCAAAATATTCAAGTTTTCGGCAATAAGTTCAATAATTTCAAAACAAGCTCCGGTGTTGTTTATCCCATTTATGTTTATCATAGCAGTCAATCGAGTCAACAGATATATGACAATGTGGTAAATGATGCAGGTGGTACTTCGACATTCTATGGAATTTACCTGGCAAACGGTAATGAATCCATAGTTAAAAACAACACAATCAGCAACATTCAACACAATTCGACATTCTATGGAATAATGGCTTCTTCTTGTTCGTATATTGAACTCGAAGATAATAAGGTTATTGATGTTCTTGTGCCAACAAATTCAACAACGTATGGATATTATATGAGTTCATGCTCGTATATGTCATATAAAAATAATTTATTGCAGAACATTAGTTCGGGTTCCTATGTCTATGGTGTATATAGTTCAAGTTGCTCCTATTCAAAATACCATAATAATTTAGTGGATAATTTGTCTGGCACAGGTACCAGTGCAACCGGTGCTATTGGATTCTATACATTAAGTTCGAATTACAGTGAATTTGTAAATAATTCTGTATCGAATATTAGAACGACTCGTTACAGTTCAACGAGCAACACTGCAAATCCAATGGGTATGTTATTCAGCAGTGGAAACTACTACAAGATTTACTTTAACAGTGTCAATATTACTGGTGAACAAATCGGATACGGTAGCAGCGGCTCACGCAGTTCATGTTTTATGTTTACATCTACTGCTGTAAATAATCTTGACATCAGAAATAATAACCTCTATAATGATTTGGTTGGTAATCCCGGAAGTCAATCATACTGCGTTTATTTTGCAGGTTCTGGTAATTTGACAGGTACCACTATGGATTATAATAACTATTATACTGATGGTCCTTATGGTATGACCGGATATTACCTTGGTAACCGTTCTACACTTTCCGCTTGGAAGAGTGGTACCGGACGTGACGCAAATTCTAACGAAATTTTTACTGATTTCAATTCGTCAAGTATTCTTGCTCCTTACATAGGTTCACAGCTATTGGGTAAAGGAACGCCGATTAGTGGTTATCAAACTGATATTATCGGTGTAACACGTTCTGCTACAAATCCGACACCCGGAGCATATGAAGAAGCAGATGATATAATCGGACCTGAAATTACTTTCGACAAGTTACTCACAACATCCAATTCAGGTAACAGAACAGTTATAGCTACAATTACAGACAAAACCGGTTTGAATACTACTGACTCTGAGCCGAGATTGTATTATAGAACTGTTTCCACAGAAAACACTGTAAACGACAATACAAGCTCAAGCGCCGGTTGGAAATATGCAAATGGAACTCAAAACGGAGACCAATTCACATTTGTAATTGACTATAGTAAGTTACAGGAAGGTGCTTCGGCAGGAGATGAAATCGAATATTTCATAATAGCCCGTGATGTGAGTGATAAATTGAACGTCTCTACTACATCCGGCGATTTTGCAAATTATCCGACAACAACACACTTGAATGCCGATAATTTCCCTGTTTACAATACTGATAAATATAGACTTGCATCTGCAATTGTCGGCAACATCAACGTAGGTAACAACCAATCATTTACCAATCTCACCGGTTCTGACGGATTGTTTGAACATATCAACAAGAATATCGTAGCGGGAGAGGTAAATATTTATATTACTTCAAGTTTGAGTGAAACAGGTGACATAGCTTTAGGTAATCTTGTTTATGAGAATGGATCTTACCATAAAATAAACATAAGACCCAATACAGATACCGAAAGAATAATATCAGGTGATGTTGCATCCGGTGCAGTGATTAAAATTATCGGTGCCGATAATGTGAACATTGACGGAAGTTATGACGGTGAAGGACGATATTTATCGTTCACAAACACGAGCACATCAGGAACAAGAGCTGT